>NZ_JBNWCL010000001.1:547863-682374 GCF_053522445.1 Agrobacterium sp. 22-221-1 | reverse complement strand
AAACCAGCCCGAAAAAACGGCCGCCTGCCTGCATCAGCCGGGTTTGCGATGCCCGGCTGATGCATCCAGTAAACCACAAATCCTCCACACAAGCCCGAGGATGACGTCAAGTGTGCGGCAAAGCTGGTGGTCGTCTTCATGCGATGTTGCAAGAGCCACTTTGACGGTCGGCGCGGTGCATTCGCGCGAAACTCGAACGTCAATCGCTATCCTCAAAATTTCGTTAGGACTGCGTTCTTCATAGACGAGCCTCGACTAGCTCATATGGAGCAAGCGGATGCCGCTTGTTTCTTCTCCCCGCCGGGGAGAAGGTCGCGGCAGCGGGATGAGGGGGCAAGCTCTCGGCCCATCGTTGACCTCTCCCCCTCATCCGACCCTTCGGGCCACCTTCTCCCCGGCGGGGAGAAGAAACAAGCGGCGAGGTCGCACCTTATCGTGTTTCTCTGCCTTCAATATCCACGACTTAGCCCCACAATTCCGGCCGCGCCGGATAAACCAGCGAACCCTCATAAACCAGTCCCGGCTCACGATCCTGCGCCAATAACAGCGGCCCGTCGAGATCGGCAAAGGCCGCGCCCTGCGCCGCCAGCACCGCTGGCGCCATGCCGAGCGAGGTGCCGAGCATGCAGCCGACCATGATGGTGAAGCCGAGCCTTTCGGCTTCGGCCTTCATGACGAGCGCTTCGGTCAGGCCGCCGGTCTTGTCGAGTTTGATGTTGATCGCATCGTAACGGTCGCGCAGGGCGGCGAGGTCCTTCGTGGAATGCACGCTTTCATCGGCGCAGATCAGCACCGGATGGTCGATGCGGGCGAGGATGTCATCCTTGCCGGCGGGTAGCGGCTGCTCGATCAGCGATATCTTCAGCTCTGCCGCAAGCCGCAGATAATATTCGATATTATAGTCATTCCAGCCCTCATTGGCGTCGATGATGATGCGCGCTTCGGGTGCGGCGGCGCGCACGGCCCTTAGACGCGCTTCGTCATCCGCCGTACCGGTCTTGATCTTCAGCAGCGGGCGGCCTGCGTTTTCAGCCGTCTTTGCGGCCATGGTCTCGGGATCGGCAAGTGAGATGGTGTAGGCGGTGACGAGCGGCTTTGCCGCCTGTCCAAGGATGCGCTCGGCAACGGTTTTGCCGGTGATCTTGGCTTCGAGGTCCCACAGCGCGCAATCGACCGCATTGCGGGCGGCGCCGGGTTGCATCGCCTGCTGTAGTTCCTGCCGTGTCACGCCGCTAGCGATCTGCTCCGCCATCGCCTCGATATCGGCGATGACGCCGTCGATGCTTTCGCCATAACGCGGATAGGGCACACATTCGCCAATGCCGGTAAAGGAACCATCGCGGATGGTGCACGTTACGACATCCGCATGTGTGCGGGTGCCGCGTGAAATGGTGAAGCTGCCGGCGACGGGAAAACGTTCCGTTGTGGCTTGAAGGTAACGGGGCATGTTTTTTCACTTCCGATTGGGCGGCAAAAGACACATGACGCCAAATTTATCACGAATTGTCGGCCGTCACTGTGGCTTGCCGGGGGGCAAAACGTTATGAAACCTTTAAGAATCTCGTGACGGCTGCACTCGCTCGGAGCATTATGCAAGAACAGGACACACGGCAACAGGCGAACCCGGCCGCAATCACCGAAGACGGTTCCGTCTCCGGCGGCGGCTTGCGTTTTGTCATGAGCGGTTCCTGGCGCAACAGCAATCTCGCCGGTGTTTTCCCCAGTCTTGAAAAGATCGAAAAGAGCAAATCCGCCGGCCCGGTGGAAATCGATCTTTCTTCCGTCGAGGCCATCGATACGACGGGCGCATGGATCATCCAGCGCCTGCGCAAGGACCTCGAGGCAAATGGCGCCACCGTCACCGTGACGGGCAATGACCGTATCGAAGAGGTCATCGGCCAGTTGCCCGAAAAGGTGGAGATGGAGGGCGAAGCCGCTGCGAAGGTGGGGCTCGTCGAGCGTATTTTTGCGCCCATCGGCAAGGCCGTCATTCAGAACGGCGCGGATTTCCTGGCGGGCATGTATATTCTCGGCTCGGCCGTGCGCGGCGCGCAGATGAAGCTCGGGCGCGGGCGCGGCGTCTCGCCGGCGGCGATCGTCAACCAGATCGACCATATGGGCGTACGCGCCGTGCCGATCATCATGCTGATGTCGTTCCTGATCGGAGCGATCATCGCGCAGCAGGGCGCGTTCCAGCTGCGTTATTTCGGTGCGGAAGTCTTTGTTGTCGATCTCGTCGGCATTCTGCAATTGCGCGAAATCGGTGTGCTTCTGACCGCGATCATGATCGCCGGCCGTTCCGGCAGCGCGATCACGGCGGAAATCGGCTCGATGAAGATGCGCGAGGAAATCGACGCGCTGAAGGTGATCGGCCTCAACCCCGTGGGCGTTCTGGTGTTTCCGCGGCTGGTGGCGCTCACCATCGCGTTGCCGCTTTTGACCATTCTTGCCAATTTCGCAGCGCTTTTCGGTGCGGCCATCGTGGCGCTGCTTTATTCCGGCATCACGTTTGAAGTGTTCCTGTCGCGCCTGCATGGTGCTGTCGAGGAATCGACCATTGCAGCGGGTATGATCAAGGCGCCGTTCATGGCGCTCATCATCGGCATCGTCGCAGCCGTCGAAGGCATGAAGGTGGGCGGTTCGGCGGAATCGCTCGGTCAGCATGTCACCTCCTCGGTGGTGAAGTCGATCTTCGTCGTCATTCTGGTGGATGGTCTTTTCGCCATCTTCTACGCAGCCATCGATTTTTAGGGAGGGCGCGTTGGAGAAACTGGATCAGAAACCGCAGGAGACCAGAACCGGGAAAGACGGCCGCGAGGTGGTGCTTTCCGTCGAGGGCGTGACCGTCGGTTTCAACGGCCGCAACGTACTCGAAAATCTCGACCTCGATGTCTATCGCGGTGAAATCCTCGGTTTCATCGGCCCCTCCGGTGCCGGCAAATCCGTTTTGATGCGCGCGATCTTGCGGCTCCTGCCG
Organism: Agrobacterium sp. 22-221-1; assembly: GCF_053522445.1. NCBI lineage: Bacteria > Pseudomonadati > Pseudomonadota > Alphaproteobacteria > Hyphomicrobiales > Rhizobiaceae > Agrobacterium > Agrobacterium sp. 22-221-1. The sequence goes on along the minus strand of NZ_JBNWCL010000001.1, from coordinate 679,397 downwards.
CGGCAGGCGGGTGCGATCCGCATTCTCGGCACTGATTACGACAAGGCGAGCGAAGACGACCGCATGATGCTCGATCAGCGGCTTGGCGTGCTGTTCCAGCAGGGCGCGCTGTTTTCCGGCCTGACGGTGAAGGAAAACATCCAGCTGCCGATGCGCGAATATCTCGACCTGCCGAAGAAGCTGATGGACGAGCTTGCCTATCTGAAGATCGAGATGGTGGGGCTGAAGCCCGATGCGGGCGACAAGTATCCTTCCGAGCTTTCCGGCGGCATGATCAAGCGCGCGGCGCTTGCCCGGGCGCTGTCGCTCGATCCCGACCTCGTCTTCCTCGATGAGCCGACGTCCGGCCTCGATCCCATCGGGGCGGCGGAATTTGATATGCTGATCGCGCGCTTGCGCGATTCGCTCGGCCTGACCGTCTATATGGTGACGCACGACCTCGACAGCCTGTTCTCCGTCTGTGACCGCATTGCGGTGCTGGGCCAGAAGAAAGTGCTGGTGGAAGGGACATTGCAGGACATGTTCGCCTGCGACGACCCGTGGGTGCAGTCCTATTTCCGCGGCAAACGGGCGCGCTCTGTCGTTCTTCCGGACGGCAGACACGAAAATCCGGTGGAGTAACAAGAAGCATGGAAACCAAGGCGAACTACACCATAGTCGGAATTTTCACGCTGATCGTGATCGCCGCCGCATTCGGCTTCGTTTACTGGATGGCGGAGTTCGGTCGTGGCGGCCCGACGGCCCAGCTTGTCGTGCGTATTCCCGGCTCCGCAAACGGTCTTTCCGTCGGTTCTCCCGTGCGCTTCAACGGCATTCCGGTCGGCACCGTGCGCGGTCTTGCCATTGACCGCGACGACCCGGCCTATTCCATCGCCTTTACCGAAGTGCAGGCCGATGCCCCGGTTTTCCCGTCCACCCGCGCCGTGCTTGAAATTCAGGGCCTGACGGGTGCTGCCTATATCGAGCTTTCCGGCGGTAACAAGGATGGCGAGCGCATTCTGCAGAAGGCTGTCGAAAGCGGCGTTCCGGCCGAGCTGACGGCCGATCTTTCCAGCGTCACCAACCTGCTCGCCACCGCCGACAAGATTCTGAAACGCGCCGATGGCGCCATCGGCGAATTGCAGGGTTTCGTGCAGGATGCGCGTGGCCCGTTGACGCAGACGGTGCGCAATGCCGAGAAATTCTCCGATGCGCTGGCGGCCAATTCCGACGGCATCAAGAATTTCATTGCCAGCCTCAGCTCCCTTTCCACCACCGTGCAGTCGGTTTCGGTCCGTCTCGACGGCACGCTCACCGCCATCGAGGATCTGGTGAAGGCCGTGGATGCCGGCAAGATCGATTCCATCCTGTCGAATGTCGACAAGGTGACGAAGGATGTTGCTTCCGCTTCCAGCGACATTCAGGGCATCATGGAGACGGTGCAGAGCACGGCGCGCAACTTCGAAGCGGCGAGCACGGAAGTGCAGACCGTGGTGAAGCGCGCGGATGAGCTTCTGGCTTCCGTCGACCCCGCCAAGGTCAGCACCGTGGTGGGCGATGTTTCCGCGGCGACTGCCGATGCGCGTGACGCTGTGGCGAATTTCAAGCGGATCGCTGATGATGTCGGCGCCCGCCGTGCCGATATCGACCAGGCGGTTTCCGACTTCACAGAAATGGGCCGCAAGCTGAACCTCGCCTCCAGCCGCGTCGACGGCATTCTCGCCAAGGTGGACGGCATGCTCGGCACGGATGACGCCAATTCGCTGTTTGCCAAGGCGCGTGAAACGCTGACCTCGTTCAAGGCGGTGGCGGACAATCTCAACGCCCGCATCGGGCCGATTGCCGACAATCTGACCCGTTTCTCCAGCTCGGGCCTGAAGGATTTCCAGGCGCTGATCGGCAGCACGCGGGTCACGGTCGACAATCTCAACAATGCCATCACCAATATCGACCGCGATCCGCAGCGGTTGATTTTCGGCGGCGAAACCGTGAAACAATATGATGGCAGAACAAGGCGTTAAGAGGGGTATGGGCCAATGACACGATTGATGAACGGCCGTCAGCGCCGCGCCCTCATTCTGGCTCCGCTGTTTGCCGCCTTGATGGCGGGCTGCGCGGGTGCGCCGAAGAACGATACTTTCGATCTCTCCGTCTCTTCGGCGGCGGTGGCGCAGGGACCTTCGCTGAAAAGCCGGCAATTGCTGATCGCCGATCCGACCGCCCTGAAGGCGCTCGACAGCGAAAACATCGTGGTGCGCCTTTCCGGCTCGGAGGTGCAATATCTCGGCAATTCGCAATGGAGCGACCGCCTGCCGCGCATGGTGCAATCCAAGCTCGTGGAAGCATTCGAGGATACCGGCAAGCTCGGCGGCGTCGGCCGGCCGGGGCAGGGGCTGGCAATCGACTATCAGGTCGTGACCGATATTCGCGCCTTCGAAATCGATACGGCGAAGAATATCGCCAATATCGAGATATCGGTGAAGCTCCTGAACGACCGCAACGGCACGGTGAAGGCGCAGGACGTGTTCCGCGCCAGCGCCCGCGTCAGCGGTTCCGGCAACGCCAATTTCGTGAAGGCGCTGGATCAGGCCTTTGCCGCCGCCACGCGCGATATCGTGGCATGGACGCTGAAATCGCTTTAAGTGCTCGGCGTTATTGCCGCCACAGGAAACCGCTTTATGTTCGCGTAGCGCCGGTCACCGATCGGCCTATGCATAATGGTCCCGATCCGTGAGCTCGATCCGTGAGTTGGTGATGCGATTTCTGCTGCTGCTTTGCCTTATCTTTTCCGCCCTGTCTGGAACGGGCGCCGCTATGGCGGCCGGTCTCCGGCTGATCGACGTTCCTGCCGCGAATGGTAAAGCTGCCATGAAGGCTGCGGTTTGGTCGCCCTGCGCGGCCGCGCCGGAAGAGGTCAGGATCGGTCCCTTCCTTTTGCCCGCCGTGCGCGATTGCCCTGTTCCTGATGGCAAATATCCGCTCATCGTCATCTCCCATGGCTTTGGCGGCACCTATTTCAGCCATCGGGACACGGCGGCGGCGCTGGCGGATGCCGGCTTCATTGTTGCGGCGATCAATCACCCCGGAGACAATGCGCTTGAAATGAAGAAGGCGGGCGAGCTTTCCGCGCTGACTGGCCGTCCGGCGGATATTGCCCGGTTGCTCGATCATCTGCTTGAAGGTTTTAGCGACGCCGGTTCCATCGATGCCGGGCGGATCGGCGTCTTCGGATTTTCGCGCGGCGGTTATACCGCGCTGGTACTTGCCGGCGGCACGCCTGATTTTGCCAATGCCGGGCTGCCCTGTCCTGACCCGCAGGCGCCGATTTGCACGCAGATGCGGCAGAAGACGACATTGCCGCAGCATGGCGGTCAGGATGCGCGGATAAGGGCTGTGGTTGCCGCCGACCCGTTGAATGCCTTTCCCGGCGCGGGCGACCTGAAGAATATCACGATCCCCGTCCAGCTCTGGAGTTCGGAACGCGGCGGCGATGGTGTCGCGCCGCAGGATGTTGCAAGGCTGCGCGACGATCTGCCGGTGAAACCGGACTATCGGATGGTAAAAGGGGCGGGGCACTTTTCCTTTATCGCCCCTTGCCCCGCCGAGATGGAAAAGGCCGTGCCCCAGATTTGCAGCGATGCGGCGGGTTTTGACCGGGCGGGGTTTCACCGCAGCTTCAACGCCGAGGTGGTCAGCTTCTTCAAGGCGTCGCTGCGCTGAGGCATCGTTCCTTTCCGTGCCGGTCAGGCGGCGTCCTGCTGCGACTTCCATTCCGGCAGGGGGAAAACCCGGTCGTAGCTCCAGTTGAAGACAAAAGCATAGACCACGTAAAACAGCGCAAACGAGATATCCATCACCAGCGCGTGGGCAAGGCTGATATTCAGATACCAGGCGATGAAGGGCATCAGCACGATCAGCAGACCGAGTTCGAACAGCACGGCATGGGCGACCCGAAGGGCGGGCGTCTTCAGCGTCGTGCCTTTCAGCCGCTGCATGGCGTGGTCGAAACCGAGATTGTAGACATAGTTCCAGACCGTCGCCAGCGTGGCGCTGACGATGCCGACAATGCCGATATCTTCCATCGGCATGCCAAACAGCAGCGCACCGAGCGGAATGATGAGCAGCAGGCCGATGATTTCGAAGCTGAGGGCGTGGCGGATACGATCTTGCAGGGAACGCATTTCATTCTCCGGTATGTGACCGGGCCGTCCCGCATGCTGTCGCCGATGTGGCCGAGGTCGTCCTCGCGCTGAGGCATATAGAGGTTTTGGGCGAATTTTTCAAGCACTGCGCATTTGGGGCCTCGGATATGGCTGGAAGGTCGCCGCTTGTTTCTTCTCCCCGCCGGGGAGAAGTCCGCGGCAGCGGGATGAGGGGGGCACGCTCTCCGCATATCTCTGCGCTAGCCCCCTCATCCGACCCTTCGGGCCACCTTCTCCCCGGCGGGGAGAAGAAACAGGCGGCAGCACCTTGTCTTCTCGCTTGACCGTTGTTTCGCGTGAGCGCGGAACAAGACCGGCGCATTTTCGTTATTGCTTATGGAAGGAGGCGTGCCATGCAGCAGAATTCCTCTGAGGGGAGAACGATAAAGGCCGCCAACACGGCGAAGGTTTCGACTTACACGCCAAGCCTCATTTCTCTTAAGGGAAGTTATGTGGCGATGATATTTCGCAGACCGCTTTGCCGAAATCCGCTGGATGTGCGGAAGAAATAAGGGCGACGGCATTTGCCTGCTCCCGCACATCGATGACGACGACTGCCGAAATGATGATGAGCTTTAGATGTCTCTAAAGTGTGATTTTCAATCCGGCCCGTCTCCACCTAGACTGGAGATCGCCACCAGAGCGAAGGGAGAATGACATGAAATCAGTTCTCATTATCGCCGCTGTCTTTGGTTTTTCCGCCAGTGCAGCGCTTGCGGAATGCGCAGGTCATCAACAGATCAACGCTTCCGTTCCTGCCGTAGACCGTGAATTCAAAACCGCAAGCATCGTTCCGCCGACAGATCCGGTGGAAAAGCCAGTCGTCATCCTGAAAAAGACCGACCGCCTTCCTGCGACGGTTGCGACGACCGGTGAACCAGAAGCAGCAATGCAACGCATGCAATAAACAGGAACAACAACCTCTTCATTCTGAAAATCCCGTGCGTGAGGTGATCCGCACGGGATTTTGCTTTCAGGAGGAAGGCGGGGCAACCGTCGCTTTCACAGCGCCGCTCTTGCCGGTTCCTTGCATCGGCGACTAGAGCATTTCCAGTAAAAGTGCGAAGCGGTTTTACGTCCGGAAAATGCGTAAAAACAAAGAGGTAGAGCACGTCCACCGATTCCGTTTAAACCGGGCGTGCTCTAGCTGTCGAGTTTCAGCGACAGCTGTTTCGGCCCTTCGTTCTTTTTGAGCACGTAAAGCGGCCGGGTGATGATGACTTCCGTTCGCCGTTGCAGCTCGCGCCGCCGCTCGAGCGCGCGTTCGCGCATATCGCGGGAGCGGGCGACAACGGAGAGGGCATTTTCTATGGCTGCGTCTGCTGTGTTCATCGCTGACCTCCATAATGTTCACTTTATGTTCTCATTATTGGTGGCTTGTGTCAACACTATGGCAGGGTTGCCGGCAGGCGGTTTGGCGCCCGGCACAATGAACGGACGGGCGCGCGACAGGCTGCGTCGGGTGCGCGAGGGATCGGCTTTGCCCACACATCGACCTTCACAGCACGAACCTGTTCCGGCAGTGTCGACAGGGACACTCCGGACCTGCTGTGTTGATTTTTACGATGATGTTTCGATGACGCCGGCGCTGATCCGCCTGGCTTAAGGAGGGTATCAGGAGAGGGGGCGTTGATCCGGCGCGGGAACGCCGCCGGCGGACAATAGATCGGTGAGATGCTCGCTGGCGAGCGCGACGATGGCAAGGGCGGCCTGCTGGCGGTTCCAGCCGGCATGTTCCGCTTTTTCGATCAGCCCGTGAATGGAAGGTTCCAGCGCAAACTGGCACTCGGCCTGATAGTCCATGGTGTCGATCGAAAGCGACGGGGAATTGATTGCGGCCCGCATCCTTTGGTCTCCCTGTTTTCCGTCATGTCCACATACGCGAGACGCAAATCGGAACATGCACATTCAGAGGCCGGTGATATCGGGTATGCTCATGAGGCCCGCATATCACTGGCAGCGAATCCCCCAGCAGGCGGACGTTAGCGGCAAGTCTTGATCGCTGTCAACGCGTGCGCGGCGGCGATGACGTCGCCATCTTCGTTTTCAGAGCCTTCCGTTCCGGAAAGGCTTTCGTCGCCAGATCAGCAGCGCCATCACATAAAGCGCAAAAAGCACGAACCATGTGACGGGCAGCACCATGAAAAGCGCCGCATAAGCGCAGTTTCCCTCAAAACAGGAGCCGAGAAATCCGGAATCGGCAAGCGCTGCCGATAATAAAAACGCACATATCCCGCTCCCGACCGCGCCGAGAATGAAAAGCAATATGTTGATGAGCAATCTCATGGTCCCGATCATAAGGACGATTGAGACAGCTTTGGGGAAACGGCGTCACGGAGAGATCTATATTCACCGTTTCGGCCGCCTTGAGAAGGAATGAACATCTTTTCCCGCCGCAGAGAGTTGATGAAAACATTAAGTCGAATTCTAAATTTGACTCGCGTTTTACGGGAATTATGGTTTTATTACTTCGGGGTTATAAATGGGGATTTTCAGATGATCAGGGTCGTTTTTATTACGCTTGCATTTTTTCTCTTCGTCATATCGCCGTCTGTTGCTCAGGATTCAGCTCCTGACTGGAAAAAATTTGGTTCCGAATATTTGACCTATAATGGTCAGGCCCTGAGGTTCGACGCGGCAGACCTGCAGCGCCACCAGAACCGCTTGCGTTGCGTAAAAATGAATAATTACGGATGCGTTATGGGGCGAAGCTGGCAAGGGGCAGTTAGCAACGATAGGGTCGGTCATGCCATCTTTGAGCATCCGAAATGGTCGGTGCGCGCAGTTGTCCGGGATTATTGCTCGAAGAACCGCAGGGGATTGCGATCTGCAATGCAGATTGCCGAGACCTACTCACCCTGGTGCGATACGCTGGGCACCGTCGGGGTTCGAAACGGCTGGGGCAGATCATGCACTGGCGGTCCGCAGCCGCCTGCAGGCTTCAAAGGTCCTCTCTGCGCAAAACCCGCAAACGGCACTCCGGTGGCCGGCCAGTGCGGGAGCTGCAATTGCCCCGATGGCGTTGCGCGGGGCATGGCGGCCAGCGTGAACGTCGGGGTCAATGACAATCTTGAGCTTTTCGGTACTGACGGCTCCCCGAATGTCGGCAATCTGGTTGCCGTTCTCGGTAGCAAATTCAGGCGGGAGACCGGTTTTGCGGTCAATGAAGGGCTGATCAAGGAAGGTATCGAGCTGGCGGGGCAATGCCGCTGAGAGGCTTCTAGCTCCGCGTGAACAATGCGCTTTGGGAATACCGACAGAGGCGGCGCAAGCCGCCTTTTTAACGGACGGCGTCCAAGGCTGGCAGCTTGCCCAAGGCCTCATCGGCCCGTATGGCCGACGCTGGCTGCGTCCGTTAATTTTATGATAAATCAAGGAGTTAATGGTGGGTGATGTAGGGCTCGAACCTACGACCCGCTGATTAAGAGTTATATTGAAAGCGAATAAAGACTGAGAAAACAATATTAGCGGTTTCCAATCTTTCCAAAATACACCCGAGATAAACCGAGAACGTTTGGTGAATTGGGAACCGCAATTAGCTATTTATCACCACTGTTTCGGAAGGCCAAGGGCTCAATTTCTTTCCACCGGTCTTCCATCAGCTTCATGGCGTCTTTCGCCAAGCTTCTAAGGGCAACCTCACGCCCGTAATGCTGCACCATCTGCGTCGACATATTGCAGATCGCGCCAACCTGGCTTTCGGTGCAGCCAACCTCCAGCAGATTAATCACCGCATTCTTTCGCAGCCCGTGGAACACGATTCTGTTCTCTCGAAATGGCTTGAACTCTTCTCTGTTCATGAGCTTTTGCCATTCGGTTCGGAACCCGTCGGCCGTCTTGTACGATGCCGTGCGAGAACCAGCGTGCAGCATAATGCTGTCCGACTTTGGCGCCCGATCCATCCATTTCCGGTATTCGGAGTGGATCGGTATCCAGACGGAGTTTTTTGTTTTCTGGGCTCGGACTTCCATCGTGGTGTCGCCCGACTTGGGCTTTTTCATCTTGATGACGTCGCTCTGTCTCTGGCCAGTGAAAAAGGCCGACAGACAGATGAGTTTGAGATGGAAGGGGGCATGTTCGAACATGATCTCGAAGGCCCAATTCGGCCACGGAACCCATGGTTCACCGCCGGGTATCTTCTCGGTATGTTCAACCACGTTGGTCGTGCAGTAGCCTCGGGGAACGCCCCATGACATCAGGCGGGACAGGAAGGCCCTAAATTGGTTCGCGGTCGCCGGCGTCTCTCCTAGCTCGTCTATGGCCTCCTGAGCGTCAACTGTCGTCAGGTCGGAGGGCAGCATGTCTCCCCACGTCTCCACGATCATGGTGCCGGACGCCTTGTAGCCGCGCTGCGTCGACGGTGCCAGCTCGGTCCAAGAGGGGTTTGTCTCGCTCTGGAAGGCTTCGACCAGAGATTTGAAGTCTTTCACGCCTCCCCGACCGCGGCGCACTCTTGATGAGAATGCCTTTTCAGCCTTCCCCCAAAACTCCTCGCTCTTGATGTCGGGGAGGCGGGTCCCGTCGAGGATGAAGCCCTTATTGTCTCTCTCCATGCTTTCGCAGATCGAAAGCCGCAGAGAGAAATCCCGGTCAAGCGGATCAGGTAGGGCGATGGAAGGCCATGCTTCCTTCGTGTTTCGTGACCGGGTGTAGAAGGTGTAGACCGTGGATGAGCCATCCTTGCGGCGCTTCGTCACCCGGTGAACGTGCTTAGGCAGTTCCACTGTGCCGCTTTTCCCTGATCTTTTCACGGAACCGTGCTCCAAACGTCGATATGTGTTGGCCATCAAGGCCCATGGCTTTATCGAGATCATCTCGATACCAGAACTTCCGGCGGGTGCTGTCAACAACTCTCGGAGACGGGTATGTTGACCCGACGCGCTCCAGAAAGTCCTCGACGTGCTTTTCCCCGCAATAACCAGCCGCGACTTCTGCAGTCATTCTCACTGGCCAGCTCCCAGATGGGATTAAGGATGGGCGTCTCGTCATCCCTCGCTCCTTTCAAGCGCCGCTCGGCCGGAGGCTGCCTGATCGTTCAACCATTGTTCGATTTGGCGAGCGCTAAATCGAACTAGCCTTCCGACCCGTATTTCTTTCGGGAAATTTACGCGCTGATCTCGCCTCCACCGATGCAGTGTCATCGGAGATATGCCAAATCGCTCCGTCAATTCAGATATTGTGACCAGATCAGTTTGACGAAGCTCTGAACTAGTAGCCTCCCATTCTGAGCCAGATAGTTGAACGCGGATGCGTAGCTCTCTCATATCTCCATCAAGGGCTTTTGCTGCTGCCTCTGCCCAAGCGCTGTTGAATTCCCTTGCCTCCCTCTCGCGCGTCTCGGCTTCGGATAGGAGTTGACGGAGGCGGGTGATTTCGGATTGCAGCGATGCTACATGCTCCATCGCGTCGGCGGGCCATTTCGGGTTCATCATTGACGTGGCGCGAACCTCGTCAGCTATCTGGCTTTTCCAGCTTCTCGGCATGCCTCAGCCCTCCTGCTTTGCGGGTGCTGCGGCGACCATCGCGTGCCAGATATCGTGCGCCACTCCTTCTTCGTCTTCGTTGCCCCAATCGACCTTTAGCGCTGCGGACACCATTTCATCCGTTGCGTCCTCTGGCACGAGCTGCCAACCTTCCTGAAGAGCGCCAAACCGGTGAACATCGACGTCACCAGTATAGCTGCCTTGTTGAACCCATGCTCCGGATGTCCCAGAAACATCATCGGCGGCGATGTATATGTCTTCCGCCACGTCCTGCACCTGTGCGGAGAGGGCTGCATACCGAGACAGGCAATCAGCTTGGCATGCCGCCTTGGCCGCTTCGAGTGATACACCAGAGCAGTTCGGCACGGCACTCCACGTCAAGTTTCGATCAAACACGAATGGCCGAGTGGAGCCTGCCCACGTCTTTCCGTCCGCGGTGATGTTGAGCATCCATTCTCGGTCGCCCATGCGGGCTTTCAGATTGCCGCCGTCATCATCCCATTGGAGCGTCTTCACGGCCACGGATGTCGCTGACAGTGCCTGTGCGGAGAGGGTGGAGCGAATACGGGCCTTGTAGTCGGCTTGGGCGGCGGCTTTGGCTTTATCAAGCGTCGAATAATCGCCAAGCGTCATTGCGTCGCGGAAGCGAAGGTAGAAACGGTCGCCTGAGTGCGGGATGCAGTAGAGACCCACCACAGACGGGGCCAGAGTTTCCCCGCTTGGCGGAATAGGTTCATTTCGCCACTCCAAAGCCTTCACGGCCACAGATGGCGAGGGCTGTGGCTCTGCGGACAGGCAGGCTATCTCCTTCGACTGGTCGATTAGGAGATCGACAGCGTTATCAATCGCCAGTGGATCAACCGAGCCGTTTCTCAGGCTCTCGCGAAGCTTTGCGACGACGTTCCGTGTTCGTTCGTTTAACTCGTCATCATCCTCGCCAAGCTCTGGCTCGTTGTCAGACTGGCACCTGCGATATCCGGCTTTGAAGCCTTCTTCGTACATGGTCATTTCAGGACCAGTACGCATACCGAATGCGAGGAAGCCGATTGTTGTCCTGATGTGATGCAGGAAACATTCCTTGAGAGTGTCGTCTTCTGTGCCTTCCGAGCAATAGGCTTCCGTCGTCGCGGCGAGTGTGCTCAATGCACGGATATCTGTCGCTATCGCCTTTGGCGCTGTCAGTGTATCGGTCTCGTCGTAACGTTCAGCAATACGGGCCGCATACTCTATAACTAACGCCACCGGCCCCGCAGCGGACAGGGCGGCTTCGATGTCGCTGAATTTGATATCCCAAAACGCGTCTGCGCCTTCTGGTGCGTGTTCGATAACCGCTTTTGCCAGTTTAACCAGCGTGTTGCTTTCTTCACTCTGCATGGTGTTCGCCTCCTGTGCTGGCGAGGGCGTAATCCTCGATGTCGAGTTGCGGAGATTTGAGACGGCGCGTGGCGTGCCTTCGCAGCAGTTGACGGCGCGTTCCAAAAGTGAGGCGCGGAAAGCCTTCCACTCCTTCGAATAGATCGAACCGCCGGGATAACGCTTCATGCGTTCAGCGCTTATCGGCATAGCCACCTCCCACGATTTCACCCGTGTCCCGTCGAATGACCGTTCCGTCCATCAGCTTCTTGAATTTCTGATTTGAGAGCGACGACTTCTTCTTGCCCATCACCCGCTTGATCTGGTTGCGGTTGACCTTGGCTCGGACGGTCGCTTCGCTTTTCGTCTTTGCGGCGTGGGCTTTGGCGGTGACGGCCTGGAGATTGGATTCCCGGTTCTCGCCGTCGAGCCACAGCGGTTTGATGTGGTCGAATTCAGCCCTGACGCCATCTGTGAAGGCAACGCCGGTCAAAGCGCACTTCCACCCCTGACGCTCAAGAATGCGCCGCTTGCAGGCGGCTGTGGGCATGCTGTCGTCGGTACGTCCGATCCACTCATCAACTGTCCGGGCCATCAGATACCTCCCCAGCGAGCCAGCAGCAGAGCGATAAACCCGCACGCAAAGCTAAACAGCCAAAGCGTCTTCTCGTCTTTGACAGCTCCGACAGCTGACACAATCAGGCCGGCGGCAAAGAAGAATGCGAAAACGCCGACGAGAGTGTAAAGCAGGATATTGGCGATCATCACCTCTGCCCTCCCAGCGCGCGTGTCATCATGTCCCGCTTGCGGCGCTGCAGATCGCGGACACGTCCGGTTTTGCCGTGGGATTGCTTTGCCTGTCGGATCTCGGCGTCGATCTCGGTTTGCCAGTTGTATTCCCGGGCGAGGTTCCGTCTCGACTTCCAAGCGAGCCAGTGGTGGATGGCGCGGCGGATGAGGCGGTTCATGACTTCACCCCGACGACCAAGAGAGCCACGATGGCGACAATGCCTCGCGTGATGATGCTCAGCAGGATAGCTGTGCCGGTGAACGTCCAGAACGAATAGAAGATGATGTTGAACAGTTCAGCCATCGACGCCTCCCAGATCAGAAGCCTTGCAGTCCAGAACCTCGGCGTAATACTCGACAGCCGATTCCAGACTGGTGTTGCCCTTGGCAATAGCTCGCAGCGACATGCTGATAGCCTTCGCCTTTTCGAGACCGGCGGGAGACAGCTTTTTCATCTCGCCTTCGGACCAGCCCTTTTCGACTTCCTTCCATGCCTCGGTAGGCGCCGTCGCAGCCATCGGCAGCATTTCAGCGGCAAACCGGATCAGGATATCGCGCTCTGGATCGGTCGAGGCCGGAGCATCGGAGGCGGGGACATCATCCGCTCCGGCCTCATCTACTGGCGGATTGCCAACGTTATCCGACGACGGGGCAGGGGATTCATCGTCGGAATTGGTGTTGGTCAGTAGCTCGCCCGTGAGAGCGTCGTGGGCATCGTCGGCTGGGATAGATGCGGCGAAGCCTTCGCGCTCGCCAGTGTCTTCCTGTGTGGCTTCCCGCGATACCGCAAGCCGTTCAGACAGCGATGGCTTCGGCGTGATATCGCGCGCTGCCCGTGAGCGGGTCGTGTCTTCCATGTCGACCATCTCGTCATCGGTATAGACGCCAAGCATGGTGGCCGGTTCATAGATGCGGCACCAGTCGCGCGTTCCGCGGTAGATGAGCATGCGGGGGAAGTTCTTCGGAGACCACGGCGAGTTGTTGCCCGTCGTTTTCCATTCCGCCACGGAGCCGTCGAAGAGACGAGCGCCGGGGATGCGAATGCCAGGTTTCAGGAACGAGACGAGTGGGCCAGTGCTGTCACCAACGGTTACTTCTTCATTGAACGGCCTGTCGCTCATGTAGATGCGGGTGTCGTCGCCCGAGCCGGTGATGTGGTGATGGAGGTTCATGCCGAGCTTGGCTTGAAGTACGGCGGCGACCAGCTTCCCTTCGTAGCAGAGCTTTCCATGAACGACAGAAACGCACTGCGCGACTGCGAAAGGATCGAGCCCCCAGCGAACGGCTTGGTTCACGACTAGAAAGCAGTTCGAAATGATCGTGTCGTATGGAAGGGGCTTCTTGTCGTTCGCCTTGCCTTCCATGTAGAGGCTTTCCGGCATCAGCGTGGAACGGGCCATAACGGTCGCTACGCGCTGCATGTGCTCGAAACGGGAGGTATCAAGCAGAGGAACAGCGTCGATTACCTCGATGCGCTCACGGACTGCGGTAGGCTGTTTCTGTTCAACGATGGCATTCATGGTTATGCGGCCTCCTGCTCATCTGACGGAGGAGGAACGTCGCCCTCGATGCCGTTCAGGAATCTGGTGATTTTGCTCTTGTGGTAGGGGAGCATCGTGATCTTGCGCTCGCCGCCTTGGAAAGGCTCTCGACCGGGCCAATGACCGTCATCAAGGCACTTGCGGATCGTGCGCAGCGCCCAGCGGATCATCGCCTCGCCGTGGTCAAGCTCGCTCGGTATTTCCTCGCCGCCGGGGAGAAGGATCGACTGATCGTTCATTTCGACGTGTGCCGTGTCGGGAATGTCGTCGTTCAGGACGTAGACCAGTACGAAGGTTTCGAACGGAATTTTCAGGAGCCGGCAGACCATGCGCGTCATTGCCGCCTGCAGGTAATAGCCCGCGTCGAAAATCTGGCGCTGCATGAAGTCCTCATCCAGACTGCCAATCGTTTTCAGGTCGGCAAATACGCCATCTGCGTTAGGCATCGCGTCGGGCCGAACCTTGAGCCAAATACCCGTCTCTGGGTCTTTCGCAGCCAGTGTGCGCTCTACGCGACCATTGAGGATGCCCTGCTGCACAAGCGGGTAGGTGGCGGCGTCGGCGCGGATACGCTCTATCGTCTCCATCTGCTTGCTCGTGAGGACCATTAGGCGCTTGTCCTTCTGCTCCTTCATGTAGTCGCGGCAGATGTTGGCGTTGTTGTTCCAAACCTTCATCACGCCTTTCTCATCCTGATATTTTTCAGGACGGATGACGAAGTTCTCTTCGAACACCTCGTCGCCCAGCAGCAGGCAGTGAGCGGCCTTGCCGAATATCAGAGCTTCGGTCGGGTCTTTCGGGTCAATACGATCCTTGTTCCAGTTCCATCGGCCCCAGAACTGCTTCGGGCTGCCGCCGTGGACCGGCAGAATTTCCTTGATGATCGACTTCGAAACAGCCGGGCCGTCGAACAAATCGCGGTCGTGGTGATAGCGCTCGATCGGAACATTCCGGTATGCGCCAGGCTGAGAGATAACGCCGCCGTCGAACAGGACTTCGCCCTTGACCGGCTTAACGCGCTTCAGGATTGCATCAATCGGGCTGGTGATGTGCTCGAATTGGTCTTTGTCTATAATCTTTTCCATATGGCAAAAACCTCCTGATTTTCCTTGAGGTAGCTTTCCAAAGCCAAGGCGCTGGCGAACATGAGTTGCGACGATATGAGAATGAGCAACACAAACTCAGCGATGTGGATTTTTCGGAAGTTGGAAGCGGCACGCTTATTGAGCGCTTCGATGTAGGCTTCGCGCTCATCCGCTTCTTGTGTGTTGGTGGTGGAGAAAGGGGGCATCAGGAACGGCCCTCGGCTTTGGCCAGAGCGCGCCGTGCAGACGCTTCGGCGTGCGTCCATGCATTTGTGTCCAAATGAGTTTGACCAGGCTCATAGAAAGCTAGGATCGAACGCAGCGACCGAAGAAGATCGTCGTAAGCGGGGAAGCACTTATCAAGCGTTTCACCCTTGGCCACTGTCGTAGTTCCGACAGCCGCATGCATTTCCATTTCAACGGCGGCAGCAGGTTCCGTCATCTCGTTCAGAACGAGCCATTCGAGCGACCATTCCAGAGCCATCTTCGAGGCAAAGCCGCCGGCGCTATCGTCTTCGGGCTTGTCGCCCTTGCGGATCATTGCGAACCACTGTTCCGCAGGGTTCGATGCGCCGTGATCAAGAACGTCGTATTTGACCGATTTTGCATTCGCGATGGTGCCGACGAGGCAGGCGCATTCGCCTTTATATGTCGATCCATCAACCCGGCCATCACGAAGCGCGGCGATCAGCGCAGGCACTTCATGGCGGTTCTGTGTGAGCGTCATCCAAAGATCGGCCTTGAAGCTTCGCAGGTCGGCGGAGCGCAGGTTGGCGTAGCTCAGGTCGGCGGAGCGCAGGTTGGCGTAGCGCAGGTCGGCGGAGCGCAGGTCGGCGGAGCGCAGGTCGGCGTAGCTCAGGTCGGCGGAGCGCAGGTCGGCGTAGCTCAGGTCGGCGGAGCGCAGGTTGGCGGAGCGCAGGTCGGCGGAGCGCAGGTCGGCGGAGCGCAGGTCGGCGGAGCGCAGGTCGGCGGAGCGCAGGTTGGCGTAGCGCAGGTTGGCGTAGCTCAGGTCGGCGGAGCGCAGGTCGGCCTTCGCTTCCAAAGCTGATAGAACGGCAAAGCGAAGCAAGATAGAGTTCGGCGTGTTTTCATCCGCATCTACATCCGCCGAGTAAAGGACCGTATCATCCCAACGATTTTTGATTTCAACTTTCATCATTTCATTCCCATCCCTTGTTTGAAGCCTTGGAGGCCGGTTATTGCGGTGAAAGACCGAACAGCCGTCGAATGCGTTTCTGTTCTCGGAGCCACTCGGACGACGCTTGGCGATGGGTGTATTTTTCGCCTTCGCAGATCGGACGCTTGGAAATCCGGTAGCCATCGCTTGTGAAGGTTGACCTCGGCACGATCAGGCTCCCGGTTTTGTTGCAGAGCTTGCATTTCGGCATGCCGAGCCTCACTCCGCCGCTTGCAGGTTGGCGCCGCGAACGAGAACAGCACCAAGACCAGACCGAGGCTTGAACATCGCAACATTGTCCCGGCGGATATCGTGGGCTTCGTCTGTGCCGAATACTCGGGCGTCGTAGATGGTGGCCTGACTGCGGCGTTCGTCGTTGACGCGCTCTGACCAAGGGCGGACATCGAACTCGTCGGAAATGTCCTGACCAACACGGCGCTTGAAGTCGTACAGATCGACGCTGATCACATCGCAGCGCTCGGAAACCGTCTCATCAATCAGCGACTGGATATCTGCCGCCGTGTAGAACTTGACCGGCGTCTCCAGCAGAACCGTATCGCCATCATTCCAGCGAACGGTGATGAGAAGCATTTCATCTTTTCCGATTGTGTAAGCTGGCTTGGTCATGATTTTCCCTCTGCTTTGGCTTCGAGCCGTTCGATGAGGTCGCGAGCGGGATCGGCACAATCGCCCTGAGCGTAGTAGGGCTCCATCTTGTCGATGAGGCTGTTGATCTCTTCGATGATTTCATCGACTTCGGCTGTGCTGAGAGTTACCTTGCGGTTGCGCCGGTCTTGGATGCGCTTGGCTTCTGCGGCTCTGCGAGCGCGCTCATCTTCCGCTTTTGCTTTGTGAGCGGCCCTGATCTTTGCCTTAATAGAATTTCCATACTCCTCGCCGTGAACGCTCGTTGCGTGGCACTTGAGGCCGCCAGCAGTTGACAGCACCCTCGTGCACATGTCGCAACGAAACTGGCCGCGCTCAGACCAATCGACATAGGCGTCGTCGCCATCTTCTCGATCATAATCGAGCATATCGTCGCCCCATGCTGCGTAGTCTGCCATTTGCTCATCCTCAGTGGTTGAGATCGAATTGGAGATCAGGCGTCGAGCGCCGTAAGGGATTCATCTACGAAGCGCTTCGCGGCCTTTAGACCGACGACGATGCACTCGTCACACATGTGAGTTTGACCCGGAGACGTGCCGCCGTTGCGCCACATTGAGACGCTGACCAGCAACTGCGGGATGGCTTCCCAGCGGCCTTCCTGAAGCGTGCGGTGATCGGCTATCTGAATGCACTCGACGCTATTGCCGAAGCTCTCCACGGGCTTTTGCGTTGGGCGACGTGGAGCGCCGCATAGGCAGCAGTGCAAAGACCGGTCCATCATGCCGCCACCGCCGCAGTGTAAACGGCGCGGGTGTAGGCGCACTTATTGAAATCAGAGCGGTACTGGCCGCCAACGCGCAGAACTTCATTTTCTGTTTCGGTGACGACGAGAGACGGAAGCTCTCGCTTCAGGTCGAAAACCATTTTGTTGGGAACGCGACCGTTGAACGAATACCAAGTCGCAACGAACTTCTTGCCTTCGACTTCAAGCTCGTACTGGTCGAACTGCTTTGCGTTCTTCCTGATCCAGTCCAGTGCGCTCATCGTCGTCATCTCCGGTTCTTGTGGTGGCAGCGAGATCGGCGGGGGATGCTTTGTCGCTGCTGATGATCAGAAATTACGGTACGACTGAAATTCAGTCAACACATAATTTCGCTTTGACTGAAAAATGTTTCCGGCGTAGGAATACGCCATGCTCAAAACCAATGACGACGGCCAGTCGGCCGCAGCCTTCTATGACAAGCGGCGCAAGTGGCTCGATTTCATCTGTGAGATGGACGCGCTATCGGATCGCGCCTTCCGCGTCGGATACTGGCTGGCGAAGCGCATGAACGGCGACGACCAGTCATGCTGGTACGGAATCAAGGAAATCGCAAAACGGCTCTCCATGTCCGAAGACAAGGTTTTGCGGGCGGTTGCGGAACTGGAGGGAGAGGGCGTCCTGATCGTGGTCAGAGAACACCGGAAGTCGAACGTGTATTACATCCGTCTGCCGTTCGAATAATCGCTTGGGTCGCAATTCTGCGGGTCAACTGGGTCGCAATTCTGCGGGTCCAATCTATAAAGCTGAATTTCTAAAGGGTTATTTGTTTATGAGGTTCTTGCTCTGAGGGGAGTAATAGGAAGGGTGGAGAGAAGGGAATCTCTTCCATTTCCGGAGCAAAAAGAAACCCGCCGGAGCGGGTCTCAAACTCCGGTCAACCCGAAGCGTATGAAGGCGAAAGTTGCGCCCATTATTGCGAGGACCATACTGATCAATTGCCAGGTAGTGGGCATGGCCGATAGGTGTCCCTTCATCTCGGCGATATCTTTCACAAGGGTTTTCAGATCTCCCTTGATCTCCTTCATATCGTCTTCAAGGCGTTTTACACGTGCTTCCAATTCCGGTCCTCCGGGCGGTTCGCCATTGCCACCATCATAGTGCGGAGCGAGGTCGACTACCATAGCCGAATCAAAACGAGAATATGGTGGCTCATTCTTAGAGTTCAATTCAGCCCTCCTGTATCTTTGTTGTAACCATCGGAAGGCTGTGTCCCCTGATGAACCCGCAATTTTCACATGTGAGTGATATCGTTGGGATAGCCGGCGCCGGTCCAAAAAATGCTTTGTTGGTAAATGGCGTAAAAGTCACTCGAGGAACGGTTGTACGCTTGGTCTTGTCGTTATCGAACGCCCAAGTCCTGTTCCCACACATTGGACAAGCGGCGTTCGGTGTTTGGTCTGCCACGTACGCGAGCGCATCCCTTAGCTCGTCGTCAGAGTATGGATGATCTTTTTCTTCGCTCACTGCTTCGTCACCTTGTCTCGTTTCAACCGGTCGGCCAGATCATCCAGTAGAGACGCCGGCCCGTTATCGCCTTTCTGATGCATGCGAGCCGCGATGCCCCGAAGGAACTCCTCGTATTCCTCCGCCCTGACAGCGCCAGAATCTTCCAGCGCTTTTACAAGCGCTATTATCGCCACGTTGTTTGCGACCTGCATGTGAGCGAGAATTTCTAGCAACTCGTCGTTGTCGGGACGGGACGGCCGAGCGCGCTTCATTTCGGCTTCCACTTCTTCCGCCGGTAGGCAACAGGTGCCTCAAGCTCCGCGTGAACTTTTCCCAGCGTCCGTAACCATGCTGTAAGCAGCGGCGGCGCTTCCACATCTCCTCGATCCAGAGCCTCGACATACGAGATATCGCATCCAAGAATTTCCGCGAGCTGGGGGAGCGTCCAGTGGATCGTCTTCAGCCAGAAGCGGAATTCTTCGGAGGTCATGTCTTTCCCTGATGCTCTTGAGGTGGCCTTATGGGTTCTATCGCCATCATGCCGCGCTCACGCCCGTGATTAGAATTTCCTAAAAATTATTAACTTCCCGAATCAATGGCTTGGTCTTGAATCTGGTTTCGCCCGCACCCGCCAACCTTGCATTAGTGAATTCTTTTGTTCACTATTGGTTCTTGGTATTGGGTGTTGGAGCAACCTATGTCTCGCATTTATGATCGGATCCGCAGAACATACTCATCTCGCAATGAAGAGATCATCGCGGGCCTGATCGAGTCCGCTGGAGCCGCCCACACACCAACCCCAGAAGTGGTTATTCGGAGGAAGGCCACAGAGATTTCGTCCATCATGGCGTCGATACACGGCGGCGACTGGCGGGTAGAGATTGATCACCAGTCTGGCTTTGTCCTGATTGCTCCTCGACCGGCTCGTGAGCAACGAACCTCCCGATGATATCGATCGCCAGCCCCAGTTGCGTGTGGTCCACCCCAAACGCTAGCAACGCCGAGCGCAGCGCGCGGGCCGCTCTTTCCGTATCCGCGTCTCTGCCCTCTTGAAGCGGATTGACAGCAATTAGCTCCCATGGCTCGCATCTGAGCGCAGGAGCAATGGCCTCAAGCGTAACCTGGCTGTAGCCCTGTTTCCCGTTCACAAGCTGATTGATTGATGAGGTCGCATAGCCGGCCTCTGCCGCAAGCTGTTCCTGCGTCATGTCGCGGTGCTTCATCCACTCCGAGATGAAGTGGCCCTTGCGCCCATTTTCCGTGTTCAGTTTCCGCCGTGTGCCCATTCTCAGAATGTCGCCCATCCAGAAAATGCATTCCATAGCGTTTGACTGAAACTTTTCGCTTGACTGAAATTCGTTTTGACTGAATATGGAGGGATGAAAAAGCTAATCGAGTTCTTCAAAGCAAATCGCGGGACGCAAAAGAAGCTGGCCGAGCATCTCGGTCTGCAGCCTTCGACGGTATCGCAATGGAAATCGGTTCCCCCGGAATACGTGCCGGAGGTGTCGGAGTTCACCGGGATTTCTCGTGAGGAACTCATCCCAGAAGTTTTCCGTCCGGCTCGTGACGTGCAGGCACCGGAGACGGCAGCATGAGCGTTGCGGAAGATATCCGACATACCGCTGCGAAGGCCACCTTTGACCTTGAGAGCCGTATTCAGTCTGGAGAGTTCAGTGATCCACAATCCTTCACCTTCAGCCAGACGCTTACTGAAACCTTCGTCAATGTTCTGGCTGCGGAACGGGAGCGTTGTGCGCTCGTCGTAGAGCATACCGACTTCATTGAACAGGCTACGGCACTGACCACTAAGACGGCGATCGCTTACTGGTCCGAGAAGTTCGGCAAGCTGATCCGGTCTGGCGCACCTGCACCAGTATGGCCAGACGTCAAAAACGGCGGTGGCGCATGACCTCCGCCCGTCTCGAAGCCTCCATTCAATCGCGCCGCGCCAATTTCCGCCCAGCGATCCGCTGCGACGAGTGCGATCACATCCTGTCGATTGCCGAGCAGATCGAACACTTCTGCGACCGCTGTAAGAAGCGGCCGGTCGAAATTCGTGAGGGGAATTGATCATGAAGAAGGTCACCAAGCAGAAGCCGATCGTCATCAATATGAAAACCCTTGAGGCTGAACTGATGGCCGAGGTTGCCCGCATCAACGATGAACGGGTGGCGGCATGACTGACCATGTCATTTTCAACGGTGGGGTGGCGTTTCTTGCGGCGGTAACTGTCCTCGTCATCCTGGCGCACTTCACTGTATCGGGGCGGAAGTGATGGCTGTGAAGAAACTGGCGCAACCGCCGTACCATCTAATTTCCAAAGTTAAGGATGATCGCGCATCAGAGGCGCTTGACGCCCTTTGCGTTGTCTATCCCGGAAGTCTTTCCGCAAAGCAGTTGATGAGGAGAGTTGACCCTAGTTGGCAGACTAATCGGGTCATCTCGTTCGCCTCGCTCTGCAATCAGTTCATCAAGATCAATCAGGTGCTCAAGGTCAAAGGCTGGCAGGCCGAACGGACCGATGGGACGCCTGATGCAAATTACTGGCTTTCGCCAATCGGCGGGTAGCTCCTTTCGTGTCCCGCGATCCTTCGATGGGTTCAACCTATCGAGGACGGCAACCGTGATCAGACAAACTTCGAACCACCACGAGACAATTAGGAAAATCGAAAACAGGGAAATGTCGATGAGTACCCTTGAAATGTTTTCTCCAGATATCGCGCGCGACTACGGGCGCAAGATGCTTGAGATTGAGACCCGAGGAAATGGCGATCAACTGAATGCGCTCGAGCGTGTAGCTCGCGAAGTGGGCATGAAGCCCCGCGCTCTCCGTCGCCTGATCAACGGGGAAACCATGCCGACGCTGACCGTGTTCGGCCGCCTTCGGGCTGGCTACCTCAATCTCTGCGAACGACGAATTAAACGCCTTCAGCACGATCTGGAGGTCGAAAAAGGGAGGTTCGGCAGTGATCCTTTTGCGGACATTGATGGAAGAATTTTGGCTCTGGCTGAGGAAGTGCGCAGAGCGAAGGAAGCAACGAAACGAGGATAGGAAAGGGAAGGGCGAATGACCGTAGGGCATAACTCAAAACTGACAGAGGCGGAAAGCCAAGCCCTATGGGGCCACCACACCCGGCAGCGCGTGAAGCTCTATCACGAGCAGCAGGAGCTGAAGGCCAAGGAGCAGAAATACAAGGCGGACGCCAAGAACGATGGCGTCTCCGAAAAGGATCTGAAGGATTTCATCGAACTGACCTTCACGACCGACAAGCAGAAGAAGATTGACGAGTTCGCCCGCCGGAAACGGATCATGATCAACTCAGGCCTGATCCCAGACGATCGGCAGGGCGACCTGCTTACCGACCGCGTCGGCAAACTCCCGATGATTTACGCCGAAGGATTCCAGGCTGGCCTTGCCGCACTGGACCGGGTGTCCAAGCAGAACGGGGGCAGCGACGAGGATCGCGAATGGCTCCGCGGGTATGACGACGCACAGAAGGTTATGCTCGAAAACCTGCAGGCGGCGATGGAAAAGCGCAACGCCAACAAGAGCAAGGAGGAGCCGCCGGCAACCGGCGATGACCCCTTCACCATCAATCAAGACGACTGATCTCCCCGGCCAGCAAGCTCCTCCCAAGCGCTGGCCCAACTAACCCGGTGCGAGAATGTAAAGCGGACCCCGCACCGGGTTCTTTCTTCCACGAGGTGAACATGATTTTGGTTTCATGCCCCACTTGCGGCAACCACATGGGCGAATTGCCAGAGCCTTCAAAGGTCAAACAGCACCTGTCTCCGCTAGAAGCCAAAGCGTTTGAGACGCTGCTTGCATCAGGCATCGACGGATTGAACCGGATAGACCTTTCCATAGCCATTCACGGCCAGAAGGAAGGCATAGAGGACAATCGCCTCAAGCAGACCGCATCGATCATTTCAGACGTTCGTAAGCGCATTGAGCCATACGGCTATCACATCCAGCGTCTGCGCACCCACGGCGACAATCAGGCCTACCGTGTCGTTCCTCTGGAGGTAACGCCATGACACTCATCCTTGGCTTCGACCCCAGCAAAAGCACCGGATGGGCTTTGTTCAGCCCAGAGCGCGAGCGTGAAGACGGCAACTTCTCCCATATCGAGTGTGGCGTGTTTCAGATGCCCGATAAGGCCGACCACTATTACACCAGCGACCAGATCGGCATGAAGGTGGCAAACCTTCTCCGCGGCATCAAGGAGCGTCACAAGCGCCTTCCTGACTTCGCCGTGCTGGAGCAGCAGATCCTCGCCAAGGTTGCCAACACCAGCGCCGACGCCATGATCTATCCGTGGATCGCATCCAGCTCGATCGTCGCCACGCTGGCCAACTTCGGCATTCCCTACGGCACGCTGATGCCTTCCTCCTGGCGAAAGTCTTTCTTCGGCCAAGGCTTCAAGCCGCCACTCGATAAGAAGGGCAAAAACGACTGGAAGGCTGCAGCCGTCGACCTCTGTGAGCAGCGGGGCATTGAACTGCCCAAACAGAAGGCACTCGCCCACAACGCCGCTGAGGCCTGCGCCTTGGCCATATGCTGGGGCATTCGCGACATGAACCTTCACGCCGGCCGCTACCAGCAGCCGTGGATGAACCTTATCCAGCAGCGCAATGATCGTGGGGTGGCGGCATGAACGCTCCGTCAGCACGCGGCCTGTTCCGCGCCACCGGCAAGAAGAGCAAGCCTGTTCCTGTCAAGCTTCTCGATGGCACTTACACAAAGATTGAAGCTATGGAGCGGGAGGAAAACGAGTTCTACCCGACGCCCATCGAACCCATTCGCGCAGTCATCCATGCCGAAATGGAACGCCTGAAGGATTTCCCAATCATTTGGGGGCCAGCCTGCGGCACTGGCGTCATTGGCAACGAACTCCGCGCTCATGGAATCGGCACATATGACAGCGACCTGATCGACAGAGGCTGCGGTGCGGAAATCAAAGACTTCTACGATTTCAAGGAAGCGCCAGCGCAAGCCATTCTGGAGAACCCACCGTTCGCTGAGTGCGGATGGGGCAACGGCAAGGCCCGATGGCTCTATCACGCTCTGGATACGCTCGGTGTCGAATACATGGGCTTGCTCATGAATTGGGGATTCCCAGGAGCCGGAGGCCTTGCGCCTTTCTGGGCGAAATACCCGCCAGCCCGCGTCTACCTCATGCGCTGGAAGATTGATTTCACGGGGCAAGGAGCGCCGCCGATGCTCAACGGCTGGTTCATCTGGGACAAGAAGCAAGAAGGCGAAACGGTCCTGCGAATGCTTGATCGTAAAGACGCAAGGCAGGGGGAGATGTTTCCATGAGCGGCCCCGTTGATCGCAAACAGTTTGACCGCATCACCGAGCAAGACGCATTCGAGGCGGAGCAGGTTTTTCTTGCCTGCATGTTCGCCAATAATGCCTTGATCGCTGAAAGCGGGATAGAGCCGGAAGACTTCTCCGAAGAGTATCACCAGATGCTTTTCAGGGAGGCGCAGGAACTGGCCAGCACCGGGCAGCCGGTCAACGCCATTTCCATCAAGCCGCACATCCCGAAGGTCATGAGGACCGAGAAGAAGGACGAAAACGGCTTCGGCATCGATATCATCACCGCCGAATACAACACCGGCCTGATGAGCATGGGCTTCGATGTCTCCACCTTGGGACGGCTGGAATCGTCCATCCACATCATCAAGGGCGCATCGCTTTCCCGGCTGCTGGCGCGTGAAGCTGATATAGCCGCAGAAATCGCCAAGGAAGGCCATACGCTCCTCACACTGGACGAGGAGATCGAGCAGCTTGAAAAGAGGCTCAAGGAGCGCCGTCAGCGTCTTTCCGCACTCAAGGCCAGCGCAGCCCCCGGATCGTCGTATCTGGCCAAATTTGAGGCCTCTGCACGCCGCGATGGCGTGGTGGGTGTCCCGATAGCGCTGAGAGAAATCCAGAGCGTGCTTTCTGAGCCAGCTTTCGAGGCAGGAAACCTCTACGGCCTCCTTTCTTCCTCTGGCGAGGGTAAGTCGTCTCTGACGATGCAGCTCATCTATCACGCCGTCGAGTGTGGCCACCCTGTCCTGTTTCTCTCCTATGACCAGTCTGCAGACCAGTGCATCAGCCAGATGATTGCCCAGGTGCACGGCATCTCGATGAAGAAGCAGCGCGAGCCAATGCGTCTGATGAAAGAAGAAGAGCGCGACACTTGCGTTAGGTTCGCGACGGACATCAACAATCGCCCGCTGGAGATCATCCGCTGTCAGCGTGAGGGCGTGGAAAAGCTCGTAGCCTATGCCCGCCGGTTCGTTAAGCGCTATGCCAACGGCAAGACGCCGTTCATCGTGATCGACCACATCGGCAAGGTGAAGCCACGCGACCCGAAGCTTTCACCTGATCGCATCTCCGGCGAGGTTACGGTCGAGCTAAAGGCTTTGGCCTATGAGACACAGTCGGCGGTCCTGATCCTGAACCAGCGCAACGGTCTGGGCTCCAAACGCGACAATCCCCGGCCGATCGCAGCCGACCTTTATGGCGGGGAGGGCGCACGCGCTGACTACGACGCCGTGATGACCCTGTACCGGCCGGAGAAATACAAGAAGGAGCGGGAGAGGGTGGCCGCCACCCCCAGCGACTGGAAGACGATCAACGCTGTCTTCGGATCCGACGTCGATGGTGTGGCCGAATTGGCCTCCATCAAAGTTCGCTTCGGTGATCCCACTATTCAGGAAATCGTGCACTTCGAGGCCGAGTTCACCCGGTACATCTCGCCCAAGCCGAAGCGCAATCAAGGGGAGATGTTCTGATGACCCACCCCATCCAATGGAACGGCTCAAGCACCAGCTTTGGACCTGAATATGCCAGAGCGCAGAATAGCAGGAGGCTGGTGTGAATGTGGCTTTACTCGGATCAATGGGCGGCAGGCTTCTTCGACGGGGAAGGATGCATACAAATCGAGCCTCGCAAAAGTGGCCACGGCACGAGCTACTACGTCAATATCCAGGTGACGCAAAACGATCGCCGCCCTCTGGACGAGTTGCAGAAACGATGGGGCGGAAACGTCACTGGTGCGTGCCGTCGCGCTACCGATCGTTGCTTCCGTTGGCGAATGAGTTCGACGGGCGCAGCCGTGTTCCTAACTGCAATGCTTCCTTATCTCCTAGTGAAGCGAGAGCGCGCGCTGCTGGCGTTGGAAATGCGCGATTTGATGGGGTCGAAAGGCATCCCGGCTACGGACGCACAGAGGGCCGCGAGGTCGTACATCTATGAACGCTTTAGAGAGACCTTCGTATGACATGGCTCTATGTCCCGAACATCTCAACCTCATCTCCATCTGCACAGGTGGATTCGGCCTTGATCTCGGCGTCGAGCTGGCAGTTCCAGGCGCTAGAACAGTCTGCATGGTCGAGAGGGAAGCCTTCGCGGTCGCGCAATTGGTATCAGCAATGGAAGCGGGCCATATGGCTGCAGCGCCTATTTGGAGCGATGCCAGAACCTTCAATGGCCGAGCATGGCGTGGAGCGGTTGACGGCCTCATTGGGGGCATCCCGTGCCAGCCTCACAGTCTCGCCGGACGCAAGCAAGGGCAGAACGACGAACGCGACCTCTGGTCTGACGCTCGCCGCATCATCGTCCAGTCGGGCGCGTGGTTCGTCCTCATCGAAAACGTCTCCGGCATGCTCTCGGCGGGGGCTGACGAAATCGCTGGCGCAGAGCGGGTTTGCCGAGACCTTCATAAGCTTGGCTTCTCGGTGGAGGGAGGATTGTTCACGGCGTCAGAAGTTGGCGCGCCGCACCAAAGAGAGCGTGTCTTCATCCTCGCAGTGGCGGACTCCGACCGACGACAGCAGCCGCGGCGGGCCGCAGAACCCAGAGAAGAGGTTGGCAGGTGGGCACAGGCTCAACCTTCAGGATCAGGTTCAAGGGATTTCGGAGCTTTGGTACACGCCGAACGTACCGAACGGCGGCCGCACTCTATCCGCGGACACGAGCCCGACCGGAAAGACCGCGGATGGAGTGAAGCGTCAGGTGGGATTGGAGAACCAGGCGAACTGGTGGGCTACTCCGCAGGCTCGGGATCACTTCCCTCCTCACACCCCAGAATACATCGCATCCAAGAAGGCCGAGGGGCATGGGATGGGCAATCTGAACGATCAGGCCGACCAATGGATGACGCCTCGATCGAACGAAGTGGGCCAGTACCAATACAGCCGCGGCGACAAGGAAAAGCCAGTGCCGACGTTGACGGGACAGGCGCTCGACATGGAAGCGTATCAAACCTCGAACACATGGCCGACGCCTACAGCAATGAACCGGCCGCGTTCAGACGAAACGCTAGAGAAGTGCAGGACACGCCGGAAGGAGAAGGCCGGACAGAATACCGTTCCGCTCTATCTGGGAGACTTGGCCTCCCGGATTTCCCTCCCGGGCCAGGAGATGCCGAAGGATGGCGAGACGTCCTCGTCCGAGCGCCGGAGCTTGAACCCGCTTTTCGTAGAGTGGCTGATGGGGTGGCCTCCCGGATGGACATTGCTCGCGTGGACCGACTTCGGATGCTCGGCAATGGAGTTGTCCCACTGGAAGCAGGGTATGCGCTCCGCACTCTTATCACTCGGCTTGCCGCAAGAGGCTCCGCCGGCGCAGCTCGCCTTGTTCGGATGATGGAAGGAACGGAAGCATGAACGAAAGCGCAGCAAAAGCCGTCCCGACCGGCAATGAATACGAGGCCCATTACCGGCCCGTGTGGGCGGCGTCATTCCGCATCGTGAAGAACCGCGGACAGATTGCAAAGTTCTCGACGGAGCTTGCCGCCGAGGTCGCTGCATGGCGTGTCCTGTACTCTGTAGAGCAGCGAGTGATGAGACGCGACGGCGCTCTGGTGTTTGCAGCCAAAGCATCAGCCGATGCGCATTTCAATCTCGCACCCACCGTCAAAGCCAAGGGCAGCAATAAGCGAACCATTGTCGAGAAGGCACGACGCAAGGGCAAAGAGATCAGCGTGGAAAGGATTCCGGCATGAAGCGACCAAACGTATACCTCGACCTTGATGGCGTCATGGCTGACTTCGACGCTCATTTCCCGGCCCTGTTCGGTGTCGATCACCGCACGATGCTTGATGACGACATGTGGGAGACAATCAATGCCCACCCCTCATACTTCCGAGACATGCCGCAGTGCCCCGGCGCCAAAGAATTCTTCGACCGGATATCTTGGCTGAACCCGATCATCCTGACGGCTTGCCCCAAGTCCAACTATGCCCACGTAGCGCGCCAGAAGCGCGAATGGGTGAGGGAACACCTGTCCAGCACCTGCCACATCCTCCCGGTCATGGGCGGCCGCAACAAGCCTCTGTTCATGCACTCGCGCGGTGACATCCTGATCGATGACTTCGAGCGCAACATCAAGGCATGGTGCGAGGAGGGCGGGTTCGGCATCCACCACACTGATTTCGAAACGTCTCGCGATCTGCTGGAGCGGGAAATGGTGAGGAGTTCGGCAGCATGAACCGGATAGTCATCAATATGGACCCGCAAGGCCTGTTCACGGTCTACAGCGACGAGCCGGTAGAGTTCTTCGTGGTTTGCGACCACACGCCCAATGATCGCGTCTACCAGATGGAGGTCGAGACAGGCGTGGAGAAGGTGCAGCAGCAGCTTGGCGCCGATCCGGTAGGCCACAAGCACGACAGCCACGATCTGGGCAGCGGGCACGGTCCGCGCAAGCCGCCGTCGAAGCGGAAGCTGGAGGTGGTGAAATGATGGCTGCTTTCATCGCGTTTTTTATCATCATGGCCGTGTGCGTGGTTCTCAGCTTTTGGGCGCGGGTAGAAATCGACCGGTCGAAGGAGTTTGACCGTCTAGCCAGCTCGTTCATCAATCTCCATTTCAAGGCAATTGGCTTCAAAGGGAAAGCCACCGTTGTCAGAGGACGTGCCTCAATTGATAGCGAGGACGCAGCATGAACCACCATGTCACGTTAACCCCATCGCAAAGAGCATGGCACGAAGCTGCAAAGGCCAGAGAGGCGGATAGAGTGCGGAAGGCAATGCGGTTGAAATCCGTTGCGCCAGCGCCGAAGGCTATAGAGATGCCAAAGCCACGATTGGTTCAGGTCGCGCCAGAAGGCCAAATCATCCCGCTGCATTTCACCACCTTCAAATCCCTCTGCATCGCATGGGTTGGCGAATACTGCCCATATGCCGGAGGATCGGTGGAGATAGCGCGCGATAGGAGCATGACAGAGATTGCCATGGCATTGCTGAAACGCTTCCCCGGTGTCTCTATGGCCGAAGTTAAAGGCGTGTCCCGCGCTCGCCGGATAGTGTTCCCGAGGCAGGTGATTATCCACGCGATAAAGACGGAGAGGCCGAACCTTTCATTCCCGCAGGTCGGTAACTGGATGGGGCATCGCGACCACACGACGGCGCTTCATTCCTGCAACAAAATCCAAGCGATGATCGACAACGGCACATTCGACGACGAGATGGAGAACTGGCAGGCGCTTCACGGCGGAAAGGCGAGGGCGGAATGATCGATCCACGCGTCTTCACCATCTGCGAGGAATACGGTCTGCGCATTGTGGACGGCCGGTCATATCCTGGCATTCGGGAGACGCGGGCGGTCCATACCCTTCACAGGGTTTTAGAGGCAAAAGGGGAGGATCATTTCCGCCTCGTGTTGTCCACAGTGGCAGAAACGAATAATAATCAGGGATACATCGACAAGCACCTCATATTCGCCGTCAGTGACCTTGTGGAGCAGTTTCACGCTTTGATCGAGGCAAGGACATCAGAGTGGCTGGAATGCTTTGACGAGGCTCCTGTGGGCGAATTGCAGGTAGTAGCAAAGACGGTTCACCATCAGCGTTATGCCCTTGTCGGCATGCTGGCGGAACGAGTGGTGCGTAGGTTCGGCCCGAACGCAGGACAGGGCGATCTCTTTGACGAAAGGCGAGTGGCATGAACAGAGAGCAAATCGCGAACCTATTTATCCGTGCGGCTTTCGTGGATACGAAGTTGCCGATTAACGCTAGGCCGAAGCGGCTTAAGGGTGCGTCCCTACCGTTCTTCCATACCGAGGCTGACGTAAACGGCCGGCGTGTGACGGGCATCAGCCATGGCAAGGAACGGGAAAACCTGCTGCCTGGTGATGATCCTTTGGCAGAATGGCGCACAGCGTTCATTCAAGGTCTCGAAGATCGCATCAGCAGAAACGATGTGCGTCTGTGGGAGGTGGCAAACGACCTGATGACGCTTGTTGCCGACGAAGGAAACCGGCGCGCGCTTTGGGCATGGGCAAAGTCGAAGGTTGGAACGCTCGAGGCTTATCGCCATGTGGTTCGGCAGAGCAAGAAGTTCGGCCAGATGAAGGTGTACAAGAAGACCGATAAAGACGTATCGTTTGCCGCATGGTGTCGGTCGGAAGGCATTCACGAGATGACAGGATCACGCCGCAAAAACAGAGCGATTGACGTTTTGGAACAGTACCTTGTTCGGGGGAGTTCATCCAATGTCGAAACTGGCGGTTTTGGGGTGTTGCCTGTTGGGCCTGTTTTCGAGCATATTTCAGTCAACATCGAAACAGACGCGCCGGTCAATAAAGGCAAGACTTTTGAGCGAGACGCAGACACCGTTTTCGCGAAAGACAGCGTAGTCTTCGACTGGCGAGAATATCGGAATGAGGAAAGACGACGCCGTGCGGCTCGAAAGCGCGAGGCGGCATAAAGATCGCTACGGCGATAGACGGTAGCCCTCGGGCCGGTCAACCACCTTGCCGCGCTGGTGCACACAGCGGCATAACCGTGGCGATGGGATAGTCGCTGGAGCCGTCAGAAATTAGCCCAATAGGGCAACGGAATACCGAGTGTGCGTGTCGTAGCGGCGTTGGAGACGTCCATCACGTGTGGGATTGCCACTCGGTTCGGAATCGGGAGCAGCATGGCGTGGGCCGTGGAATGCCGAAAGGCGTCCTCTCCCGATACTCATCAGGAAGTAGTGGCTGGCACCATGCCGGCGGATTATGTGGTGTGCGGTTGGTTTCCTCCACGGCCAGTATCCAAACTCCGCCTTCCTGACCAATTCATATCGTCAGTGAGAGCCGAGAAGGCGAAGCGACGATAGCAGCGCAGGAAAGTTACGGATCGGAGAGCCTGCGCCTCGTTGATGATCCAGCCATTCACCAGCCCCGCCCGTAACAAGGTGGGGCTGCAGTCGTTTCAGGAGATGAGTATGCGCGTGCTTGTCTGCGGCGGAAGAGATTACAGCGACCTGACGCAACTGTTTTGGGCGCTCGATAACATCCAGCCCTCCGTCATCATTAACGGCGGTGCTTTGGGCGCTGATGCTCTCGCCCGCCGGTATGCAGAGAAACGCGGTATTGAGGTCGAGACATATCAGGCAGACTGGCAAGCTTACGGGAAAGCGGCCGGTCCAATTCGAAACCGCAAGATGCTGAATGAGGGCAAACCTGATCTTGTCGTTGCTTTCCCCGGAGGCCGTGGGACGGCTGATATGGTCCGCCGCGCACAGGTGGCAGGCATCACCGTCAAGCACGTTGCGGCCGACGCCTAACCCCATTCGCCCGCCCACATGGAGAGAGCGATGACCGAAGCCTCACTTCATGATCTCTTGCCGATGGCTGATGCGGAAATCGTCAAGGCCGCAGCGCCATTCCACGCGGCTGTTCAGGGGATAGATTGGCAACCGTCGGTTTGGAGTGACGAGGACGAGGTCGCTTTCGAGTGGATACGAGATGGGAAGCACGCAGTCGTCAGCTTCTACGGTGATGGCTCATACGGCTATGCAATGCTTGTGGGTTGCCGTTTTGTCCCTGGCGCAATTGATATGCCGCCTCCCGGCGGCGTCCCGCATGATCTTGCTGCGTATCTGGCCACCCCATGACCACCACCGAGCAAGAGCGGGAGAGGGTTAGCGCGGTCCGTAAACCTGCGCATTCTCGATCATCTTCATGACGTCCTCGTAGGTGTCAGAGACCCCATACTGGAGCGCCCCTGTTCCAGACGGTACCGCCGTTTGAATAAGGGTATCTCGATCCGATGGCTGCACGGAAACAATGTGCGCTACATTGATGGAAATCTTTTTGCTGGTGCTGGTTCGCTTGACGTGAATGAAAGCCACGATGGTTCTCCTTGGTTGATGCGGGGATTGAGCCACAGCGGCACAGATTTGCAAAGGGAGAGGGCAAGCCCATCCACAGGGGCCGGGATGCTAGCTCAGTCGCCCAAGCAAGTGTCGCAAAGCGGATACTTCGGATCGGAAACCAAATAGGACTTCACAGGCGTTGCGCAGCTTAGGCAGACGGTGTCGCACTCGCTCAGGTACTCCTGATGCAGCGCATCCTGATATGCTTCGTCGCGCTTTTTCATCGCATCGCCGCGCCGGTTCAGTTCGGCGGCTATCTCGTCTTTGCTAAACCCGCTCATCCAATCCCCCAAGGTTACCCATGCCCAATTTAATGAAAGCACAGCGGCCGGGCGGCGCGCAATAGACATGACAGCCGACGATGCCCGCGAGCAAGCCTGCACCCGGTTCCTGGAACCAACCAACGCGGCATACATCGGCAAGATAAACGACAACGGCGATATCAGGTCAGCTCTGTTTGACGACGAGGGCGAGCCGCTGGCGATCGGTAGCGAAATGACGCTCCGCCAGGTCGCGATGACAAATGGCTTCGTGGTTGTATCCAGACATTGACCGTATTCGCCCACAGGAGCCTACTGATGCGTTGGATCATCAATCTTGGTCTACTGGCTGCTGTGGTGCTCTTCGCGCTGTGGCGCCCGTCTGACGCAAAGCAGGTCGCATATCTTCCGAGGCTAGACAGGCCGTCTGAAACCGTCGCGATGATCAAGCCGAACCGGCCATGCATCGTGGATCGAGCGCCAGTCGTCATTCAGTGGCAGGTGGTCGACCAGAACGGCAAGCGCAAGACTGCAGGGTATCTGGTTATCCAGCGGGGGTGCGTGAGATGAGGGCGGACCTCAACTTTGAATATTAATCAAACCGGAAATCAAACATGCGCGGTGGCAAACGAGAAGGCTCTGGCAGGCCCAAGGGAGCCCGTACAGTGCGAACGACTAAGGTTGCTGAACGGGAGCACAAGAACGGCATAACTCCTCTGGAGGTCATGCTGAAGGCGATGCGCGCGCATGTCGATAAGAACGATTTGGACGCGGCAGCCTCGATCGCAAAGGACGCGGCGCCTTACATGCACGCCAAGCTTGCCAGTGTACAGCATACCGGTCGGGGCGGCGGACCCATCCAGACAGTCGATCTCACCAACGCATCGGAAGAACAGCTGAATGCACTCGAAGCAGTCTTTGGCCCGCTTGCCGGATCCGGCGACGATGATGAGGGCGATACGAGCGGAGAGGGCGAGACGTAACGCCGAAGCCGAGCGTGAGCGGATTGCAAAGGATGCCGAGCGTATCCGGGCACGATGCCGGACGCTGGAAGGCTTCATAGAAGAGTTCTGGCCTGTCCTCGAGCCGAAGAAGCAGCTGAAGTTCGGATGGGCCTTGCGGGCCATGTGCAAGCATCTGGAGGCCGTCACTGCCGGTGACATCCAGTTTCTGATGATGACCGTGCCGCCGGGCATGATGAAGTCGTTGGTGCTGGTATTCTGGACCGCATGGGAATGGGGACCGCTTGAGCGACCTGATATCCAGGTTCTCGCCACCTCATACAGCCAGCCAAACGTGCTGCGCGACAACATGAAGCTTCGCCGGCTGGTGGAGAGCGATAAGTTCCAGATGCTCTGGCCTCTGAAGCTTCGCGACGATCAGAACGCCAAGGGCAAGTTCGAAAACATGGGGAGCGGATTCAGCGAGGCCCGACCATTCAGTTCCATGACCGGTGGTCGCGGCGACCGGGTAAAGATCGATGACCCGCATTCGACCGAAACGGCAGAAAGCGATACCGAGAGGCAGACGGCAGTCCGTATCTTCCGAGAGGGCATATCGGACCGCCTGAACGATGTGACGACTTCGGCCATTGTCATCATCATGCAGCGATTGCATGAGCAGGACGTGGCCGGTGTGGCGCTACAGCTAGATATCGGCTTCGTACATCTCAACCTGCCGATGGAGTTTGAGCCGGAGCGGAAGTGCCAGACATACGTCAAGGGCGAACTGTTCTTCGAAGACCCGCGCACCGAAGACGGCGAACTGCTGTTCCCCGAGAGGTTCCCGGCCGAGGAGATCGAACGGCTCAAGCGGGCAAAGGGTTCATACGCATACTCGGGACAGTACCAGCAGCGGCCAGCGCCGCGCTCTGGGGGTATGTTCCAGCGTGGTGACTTCGAGATCGTGGATGCGGTGCCGGCCGGTGCCAAGCGGTGCAGGGCATGGGACTTTGCAGCCACGCAACCGAAACCCGGTAAGCAGCCAGATTGGACTGTTGGGCTGCGCATGGCCTACCACGGCGGCATCTTCTACGTGGAAGACGTCCGGCGCGATCGGTGGTCGCCTGCTGATGTTGAGAGGAACCTGAAAAGCACAGCCACTCAAGACGGTTTGCTGGTTCGTATCAGGATGCCAGAAGACCCCGGCGCCGCCGGAAAGTCGGATGCAGCAACGAAGCTGAAATTGCTTGCTGGCTACAATGTCACGGCGATCAGGCCCACGGGCGAGAAGTCGGTACGCGCAAAGCCAGCATCAGCGCAGGCCGAAGCGGGCAACGTCAAGCTTGTCCGAGGTGTGTGGAATGAGACCTTCCTCGATGAGGTTTGCTCGTTCCCGAACGCCCAGCACGATGACCAGGTGGATGCCTTCGCGGATGCTCTGAATGAGTTGGCGCTGGGCTCGACCTATACCCTCGCAAACGTCGGATAACCTATGGCATGCAGTTCATGTGAAAAGCGCCTGCAGATGCTTGCCGAAGCTAAGAAGCGTGATGGCCTGAAGGGTGTCGTCAAGGAACTGCCAAACATCATCCGGGACACAGTGAAGAACCCGCCAAACATCAGGAAGCACAAATGGGTGAAGTGATCAAGATGAGGGCGAATGACAGCCTGCGGTCTGTCGTCACCGGCCTTGGCGACCCGATGCGCGACAAGATGGCGATGACGACCTACGGCTTCCAGATGCTGGATGAGCTGCAGATCGCCAATATCTACCGGTCCAACTGGATGGGCCGCAAAGCCGTAGATATCCCGGCGCTGGACGCTGTTCGCAAGGGCAGGGACTGGCAGGCAGAGCAAGACCAGATCGAGCTTATAGAGGCTGAGCAGAACCGTCTCGGGTTCTGGAAGAAGCTGCTTGATGTGCTGATCAAGGCCCGCCTATGGGGTGGCGCTGCGCTGTATATCGGTACAGGCGACACGAACCTTGCCTTGCCACTAGACCCCACGCGCATCGGCAAGGGCGGGATCAAGTATCTTACGGTGATGAGCCGCCGCGATCTGGCGGCCGGTGAAATTGACCAGGACGTGATGTCCGAGTTCTATGGCAAGCCTTCCTATTACGAGGTTACGGGGAACAGCGCCAATTCCATGGTGCGCATCCATCCTTCGCGCTTTGCGATCTTCATCGGTGCAGATCAGGCTGATTCGTTCCTGAACGGCGGCATCAATCAGGGCTGGGGCGATAGCGTTCTCGAATCTGTGTATTCGGCCATGAAGAACGCCGATGCGACGGCTGCAAACATTGCCTCTCTGGTGTTTGAGGCCAATGTCGACGTGTTCCGCATCCCGGAATTCATGAGCAGCCTGTCTGACCCGGAATATTCGAAGCGGTTGATGGATCGCTTCATGCTGGCCGCGACGGCCAAGGGCATCAACCGCGCTCTGCTGCTGGACAAGGAAGAAGAATACGAACGGAAGACGATATCCTTCGCCACGCTCCCCGATGTCATGCAGTCGTTCTTGCAGCAATTCTGCGGCGCTGCCGATATCCCGATGACGCGGTTCCTTGGCACGGCTCCATCCGGTCTTGGTTCGAACGGCGATCACAGCATGGCCAACTACCATGACCGGGTCGCATCGAGCCAGACGCTGGAGATCACGCCGGCGCTTTACCGCCTCGATGAGTGCCTGATCCGCTCTGCGCTCGGCAGCCGCCCGCCTGAGATATTCTACACATGGGCGCCGCTCGAGCAGATGAGCGAAAAGGAACTGGCAGAGATCGGCAAGATTAATGCCGAGACCGCCGAAATCCTTGGACGCACGGGTATTTTCACATCGACTGAGCTCCGGGCGGTCGTCGGCAATCAGTTGGTCGAGAGCGGATTCTATCCTGGGCTTGATCAGGCAATGGACGATACTGGCAAGGACTTCGACCCCGATCTCGGAGGTGACGACACCGAAGAAGAGGTGGTCCCGCCACGAGAAGAACCGGCTGACTGATGCGCAAATACCGCATCACCTCAATAGCCAAAAAGCCGAAAGGCACCATCGTTGAACTGCCGGTGATCGAACCCAGGCTATCGGCAGAGAAGGAATACTACTCAGCGCTGCGGTCCATGCTCTCTCAGATGGCCACGGAGACGCGCGAAAGCGTTATCCCGCTGTATCAGGCGGAACGGGAACGAGAACGCGCCCAGCGTGCCTTTGTGGCCGATGCTGACCGGTCTTGGTTCACTCGGCTGCAATCTCTGTCAGTCGCATTGCAGCGGGTGGCGTCGGAAACGGCAAACCGCATCCTCGATCTTGAGGCAAAGCGGCACACTGAAACGTTCATGGCCACGGCAAAGCGGTCTCTGGGCATCGACCTGCGGGCGGTAGTCACTCAGGAAGACTTGGCCGAGTACCTGCAAACGAAGGCGGCCGAGAACGCAGCATTGATCCAGAACCTGTCGGAAGACATGGTGAAGCGGATCGAAACGACCGTCTAT
The DNA here is from genome assembly GCF_053522445.1 of Agrobacterium sp. 22-221-1. NCBI lineage: Bacteria > Pseudomonadati > Pseudomonadota > Alphaproteobacteria > Hyphomicrobiales > Rhizobiaceae > Agrobacterium > Agrobacterium sp. 22-221-1. Next base: position 643,076 of record NZ_JBNWCL010000001.1, on the reverse strand, counting down.
CAGAACAGTATCGCGGGCAACTCTGTGACAACGCTGCGCAAGCAGTTGACGGAGCAGTTCGGTATTGCTGACCGGCGGGCAAAGCTTATCGCCACGGACCAGACCAACAAGCTTAACAGCGATCTGAACCGGATACGTCAGCAGCAGGCGGGCGTGACGTCCTATCGCTGGATGACCAGCCATGACGAGCGGGTCAGGGAGCTGCACAGGCGGCTTGACGGCAAGACTTACAAGTGGGGGCAGGCGACAGGGGCAGAGGGCGGTCTGCCGCCGGGACAGCCTATTCGTTGTCGCTGTGTGGCGCGGGGGATTGTCGAATTCTAAGCAGCTCCTCCAGTTGCTCTGTGCCGACCCTGTTCTCTTCCACATAGACCACTTCGGTGGTCGTGACAGCCTCGCTGAGACGGCGAACCTCAAGCGTCAACTCCGCAATCTTGGAGTTTTGCTCAAGCATCAACTGGCGCAGGGCTTTGTACTGTTCGTCCGTCATGCGGCGATCTAACCGAAATAAAAGGTCAAAGGCAATGCAATTCACTGATCGACTTGCGCTCGACGGGGCTATCCGTCGGACGGAGGATGGCTATGGCGTGCTTTCGGCCAAGGTGGCCCGTGCAGGCAACGTTCAGCTTTATCTCGGCTCCGAGGTAGGCATGAACGATAAAGCCATTGTGCGGGTCTACAGGCCTGAAAGCGAGGTTTTCAAGAAGGATGCCATCGCCAGTTACGCAGGCGTGCCTGTTACCCTCGATCACCCGAAGAATGGCGTGAATGCCAGCACATGGAAAGACCTTGCCGTGGGCGAGGTGGGCGATGACGTGTTGCGGGACGGCGAGTTTGTTCGCGTCCCGATGATGCTGCGCGATGCCAAGGCACTGAAGGCAGTCGAGGACGGCAAGCGCGAGCTTTCCATGGGCTACAGCGCCGAGATCAGGTTCGCGGATGGTGTCACGCCATCGGGCGAACAGTTCGACGCCATCATGTCCGATTTCAAAATGAACCACGTTGCGATTGTCGACAAGGCACGCGGCGGGGAAGAGCTTCGCATTGGTGACAGTGCGATCAAGTGGGGCGCCGCCCCGATTATCACCACTGACAAGGAGACAGTCGACATGACTGAAGCACTTCGAACTGTGGTCGTGGACGGACTGTCGGTTCAGACGACCGACCAGGGCGCCCAGGCTATCGCAAAGCTGCAGAAGGATCTGGAATCCTCCGCAACCAAGCTCGTTGACGCCAATACCGCCCACACGGCGGCGCTGGCAACCAAGGATCAGGAGATCGGCACACTCAAGGCCGAAAACCAGAAGCTCAAGGACGGCCAGATCAAGCCGGAAGACCTCGACCGTCTGGTCGCTGATCGCGCCACGCTTGTTCAGATCGTCACGGCGATCGATAACAAGATCGAGATCAAGGGCTCCGACGCCGATCTTCGCCGCGCTGCCGTCAAGTCCAAGCTCGGTGACGAGATGGTCAAGGATGCTTCCGACGACATGATCACCGGCATGTTCCGGGCGATCGCCAAGGACGTCAAGGCCGCCGATCCCTTCGCGCAGGTCCTCAAGGACGGCGTCAAGCAGACGGATGCCAACAACACAAGCACGGCCCACAAGGCCATGACCGACCATCTGACGTCGGCATGGATGGGCTCTAACCAGAAGGGGGCCGCATAATGCCTGCGATCCAGACCAACTATACGGCCACTCATGCCCGCTGGGTTGAGGGCATGATCCCCAACATGGAGCCGAACGACATCGTCACCCGCATCGCGGAAGACGTTGAAGGCATCGGCTTCGGCAAGGTCTGCGTGCAGGGCACGGCAGACAACCAGGTTGTGGACTCGGAAGCGACCGTCAAGTTTGCCGGCATCGCCGTTCTCGACACCACGCGCCCGACCGGCAAATACGAGCAGTATGACAACGTCGCCGTCATCAAGAAGGGCGTCATCGTCGTTCAGGCTTCTGAAGCCGTGGCCGTCGGTGATCCCGTCTACTACACCCCGGCGACCGGCGTTCTTTCCAAGACGTCGACTTCCAACACCCTCATCGCAGGCGCGCAGTGGGATACCAGCACCTCTGGTGCCGGCCTCGCCGTTCTGCGCCTCGGCTAACAGGAGCAAGCACGATGAACATGCATATGAACGATGCGCAGCAGGTCGCGATGAGCTTCCTGATCCGTCAGGCTTCTCTTATCGAGCCGACGGTTTACCAGATGCGGTATCAGGAAATTCAGTACCAGAGCCTGATGCCGGTCGACACATCCGCGCCCGAGTGGATCCAGTCGGTGACTTACTTCTCCATGGATGGGGTTGGCAAAGCCGAATGGTTCCACGGCAACGCGCAGGATGTGCCGAAGGTCGCCCTGACCCGCGAGAAGTTCGAAACCAGCGTCAGCATGGCCGCGATCGGCTATGGCTACGATCTGGAAGAACTCGGCACGGCTCAGCTTCTCGGCATGAACCTCACAGCGGACAAGGCAACTCTTGCCCGTCGTATCGCTGAAGAGAAGATCGACCAGGTTGCCATGGTGGGCGATACCGGCAAAGGCTTCACCGGTCTGGTTAACGCATCGACCCCGACCGCGACCACTGCGCCTGCAGACGGTACTGGTTCCGCAACGACATTCGCCAGCAAGACGCCGGATCAGGTTCTGCGGGATATCAACGGTCAGCTAACCGGCATCTTCACCGGCACGCTCGGCGCCGAAATCGCCGATACGCTCCTGCTGCCATACACGGTGCTGCTCGATCTCTCCACCCGTCGCATCGACGCCGTCAACCAGACCACGATCCTCGAATGGATCGAGCGCAACAACATCTACACCCGCACCACGGGGCAGGCGCTCACCATTCGCGGTGTGTTCGGCTACCTCGATACGGCTGGCGCCGGCAGCACGAAGCGCATGGTCGCGTATCGCCGCTCCCCGGAAGTCCTGAAGATGCACCTGCCGATGCCCTTCCGCTTCCTGCCAGTCTGGCAGACAGGCCCGATCCGCTTCGACGTCCCCGGCATCTTCCGTGTCGGCGGCGTGGACATCCGCCGTCCGAAGGCAGTTCGCTACCTCGACGGCATTTAAGGAGAGCCCGCAATGAAGGTTACCAACGTATCCAAGGGTCCCCGCGGCCTGAACGCTGTCGCCGGCGCCGTACTGGTTGAGCCGGGCGAAACCGTCGAGGTCGAAATCTCCGAGGTTGAACTGAAGGTGTCCAAGGGCACCGGCTGGTTCGAGTTCGACGGCGAGGCAGTCGACGCTGGCGAGAAGCTGGACCGAGAAGAACTGAAAAAGCAGGCTGATGAGCTGGGCTTGGATTACGCCAAGAACATCTCCGATGCGAAGCTTCAGGCTCTGATCTACGCCAAGCTGGCCGAGTAATCACCACCCCCGGCGGGCAACTGCCGGGGAAACCTTTCCAACGGAGATCGACATGGCAACGAACCCCTTCAATCGAGGCTTGAACGTCGCCTCCGATCTTGTCCCTGTTACACCGAACGATACCACCGATCTGGCTGAACCCGGCCGCGCCATTCGCTGCCGCCCGGATGGAGCCGCTGGAACGCTTCGCTTCAGCACCAATACTAATGTTGTTCGCAACACCTATATCGACGCCGGCGAGACCATTCTGGTTGCCGTGACCCGCGTGCACGCCACCGGCACCACCGCGACGAACCTTGAGATTCTGGTCTGATCACCATCCTTCCAACGTGAGGCACCGCCATGACCACCATTAAATCGAACCACGACGCGCCGCTTCCGATCCCCGGTGGACCGACGATCAACCCGTTCGCGACTGTCTCTGTCGATAACTTCGACGTGCTCCAGCACAATGACGTCGTCAAGGCGTGGCTTGCCGCCGAGGTTATCGAGGTCGTCAAGGAAAAGGCCGCCAAGACCGAAAAGGCTGAGTGATGGCCTATACCCCTCCGACACCCGCCTCATTCAAGGCCCGATATCCGGAATTCGCACCGGTCAGTGACGCGCTGATCCAGCTCGTCTTGCAGGAAGCGTTCGATGAGGTGGGCGATACGTGGCTTGAGCGGGATCGGGCGCGCGCGCAGATGCTGCTGACTGCGCACAAGCTTACCCTTGAAGGCGAGCCGGGGCGCAGCGTATCAGGTCAAGGAAGCGCAGGGACGGGCACTGTTCGCCGCCGCAAGGTTGGTGACGTCGAGGTCGAGTTCGCCACTCCAGGCTCAGGTGTGGGCGGTTTCGCGGCCACAGGCTACACGGCGACCGTCTACGGTCAAGAATACCTCGCTCTCCTGAAGAAGAATTTCCCGTCGCCCATGGTGGTCTGATGCTTACGTCCCGTGTTGTCCGCAAGGTCTTCGTCAAGGTGCCTCGCACTTTGCCGGGGCCGCAGCGGGTTAAGGTTGGCTTTCCAGCAGGTGAAGCTGATGCCGACAACATCCAGAAGGCCATCTGGAATGAGTTCGGCACGCGGGGCGGGGCATCTGGTGGCGGATGGGGCGGTCCTATACCAGAGCGACCATTCATGCGGAATGCGATGCGCGCGAACCAGATCCGCTACGTTACCGCTATGCGCTCTTCGGCGTCGAAAATTGTTCGAGGTGAGACGACCTTGCACCAGACAATGCAGAAGCTTGGGATATTCGCGCAGGGGCATATTCAGCAGGAGATAACCTCTCTGTCCAGCCCGCCAAACAGTCCTGTGACGATTGAAATCAAGGGCTCCAGCAACCCGCTGATTGACAGCGGCGAGATGCGGGCGGCTGTGACCTTCAAGGCGGATAACTCATGATCGACGTTGCAATCGCGATAGACGGCGAATCTGTGCTGATGACACGAACGCGCACTGCCGCCGGCAACTACGATGACAACGGCGAATACGTTCCCGGCGGGCCGGTTACTGATCCAATCATGGCAGCCATCCAGCCTATCAAGGGCAACCAGTTGATGGATGTACCGGAAGGCATCAGGACGGAGGCTCGCTGGCTATGCTGGAGCCGGTCGTCACTGGTCGTAGACGACGTGATCACCCACAAGGGCATCACCTATCGGGTGTTGTTCGACTGGCCCCGTGACGAGGGTGCATTTTACCGCGCAGCGTTGGGCAGGACAACACCATGAACGACAGAGACGCACACAGCCAGGTCGTTCGGTGGGTGAAGTCTGTCACAGGCACCACGACGATCAAGGCTTACGAATCCGGTACAGCCCCGGCAACGCCCTACAACATGGTGAACATGCTTGGCACCCGGGACATCCGTGCTCATGAGCAGGTCACCGAATACGCGGATCAGGGAGCCGATGTGAAGGCCACGCCCGTCATCGAGGTCGAGTGGAGTTTTTCCGTCCACGCCTATGGCAGCAATCCTACAGACAATCTCCGCGGCATCAGGTCGGCTGCAAAGCTTTCTCAGGTGATGGAGCCTATGTTGCCCAGCCTGACCGTCCATGAAGTTTCGCAGATCCGCCACGTTCCGGACTGGATCAACAATCAGTGGCAACCGCGCGCCCAGCTCGACCTCTTCGTCAGAGGGCTGACGCGAGACGGCTTCCTGCTCGATGTGATCGAGCAGACAGAATTCAACTTCGAACGGGTTTGATCCCAACCACCTGAAAGGAAACTGGTATGGCTGTTTTGCCTTACTCGCGGGTCGTCAATGTGACGCTCTCGCGCCAAGATGCTTTCCCCAGCCGTCGTGGCTTCGGGACCATCCTCATTCTCCAGTCAGTCGCCAAGGCGGGCAAGGTAGACGCTACCACGCGCACCAAGCTTTACGCCACCCTTGAAGAGGTGGCGGCCGACTTCGCAACGACCGATGACGCCTACAAGGCTGCGGCGGAAGCGTTCTCGCAGAACCCGCGCCCGATCTCGATCAAGATTGCCTACTACGATGCTACCACGGCAACGAGCGCAGCCCTCCTGATCGCCCAGCTTGACCTGATTTATGCCTACGATTCCGACTTCTACCTGATCACGGTGGAATCGGCTCTGCGCGACCAGGCCAAGCTTGATGGCCTCGTGAGCTGGGTTCAGGCAAAGAACAAGATCGCCATCATCGATACCAATGCTGCAGGCCTTCTTTCTCCATCCGATACAGCGAACATCGCGGCCCGTTTCAAGGGCACTGTCGATCGCTCTGCTGTCTTCTATCACTCTGACGCTGCGGAATACCCCGCTATCGCGCTCGCAGCCTATATGTCGACGCGCAATTTTGATGATGCTGAAAGCGCCTACACGGCAAAGTTCAAGTATCTTTCGAGCGTGGCGCCGGTCAATGTCGGATCTGCCGCTGTAACATCGATTACGGGATTTACGCCCGGTATCGGGCAGTCGATCACTGCCGGCCACTGCGCCAACACCTACATCAACATCGGCGGGCGCAACTTCGTCGTGGAAGGCTCGACGCTCACGCCGAACGTCTTTCTGGATGAAATCCACGCAACGGACTGGATCATCGCGCGCACGGAAGAAGAAACGCTCGGCATCCTGCTCAACAATGCGCGCGTCAAGTTCGATGACAGCGGCATGCAGCAGATTGCATCGGCGGCCCGCATGGTCATGCAGCAGGCAAACCGCGCAGGCATCATCGCTCAGGATTTGAACCCGGAGACCGGTGAATATGAAGCGGCTGTCGAGATCACGGTCCCGTCAGTGTTCTCCGTGCCCGCCAGCCAGCGCAAGGCCCGTATCGCACCGGCAATCTCGGTTCGCTTCCGCTACGCCGGCGCGCTGCACTATGTCACGATCAACTATACCATGACGTTCTAAGGAGCTGACCAATGGCAAACACTTCCGCATACAGCATGGTCAACGTCACTGGTACGGTTGACGGCCAGCAGATCCAGGGGCTTTGGGATGGTGATGACGCAATCATTGTCACCCAGAGTTCTGACAAAGGCACCGGTCTTATCGGCGCCGATGGTTCGGGCATATTCTCGATCTCGGCAAACAAGGCAGCGTCCATCAGCATCAAGCTGCAGCATACCAGCGCCACGCACCGCCTCTTGATGCAGAAACTCAAGCGTCAGCAGGCTTTGGGCGGCACAGCTGCGGCGTTCCCTTTCGCCTTCATCGACAATGCCTCGGGTGAGGGCGGCTCCGCTGACAAGTGCTACATCCAGACTGCCCCGGCAGACAGTAAGGGCGTCAATGCGACGGTACGCGAGTGGGTTCTCTGGACAAGCGAATGGAACCCTGAAATTCCCAATGGGTGACAATCTCAGAGGGTTAGCGGCAACGCGACCCTCTGACCTCGCAAGGCATCTGAAATTCACCTGACCAGACGCCGCGCTGGTTGGCTTTTGCTTCGCGCTGCTCGTCGGCATATCGGCCCTTGGAATACTTGATCCAGTCGATGGCATGCCCATTCAGAACCATCCAAGCATTGACGTCGGCGCCATCTGCGCGCCGGCAGACTGCCACGATCCGGTCATAGCTCTTCCCTTTGGGAGTGCAGAAGGTCGGGCGAGACTGCGCAAGGAACTTGTCGAGTGCGTCTGCGCTCACCCGGCCGCACCGGTAGGCTTCACCAGACGAGGTGCGGCAAACCTGACGGGACTCGGGAGCATCGATGCCGTCGAACCGGATGCGCTGGCCAGCGATCTCGACCGTATCTCCGTCCACAACGGACGCGCGACCGGAGATTTCAGCGGCATGGGCAGGCGCGGCAACTGCCACGACGCAAGCCAGAAGAACTGCTGCATTCATTTGCGGACGTCTTCCCTGACAATTACGCCGCGGCAACCTGCGTCCTCCCCGCTGGTGACAAGGATGGTGTGAGACGCGAAGCCCATGTCTGTGATGACGGCCTTGGTGCCGACGGGAACCATGCAGGCCAAAAGCCGGAAGACCAGCGTCGGGTTCGATTTGTGGACCTCAGCCTGGATAAGCTTGAACGCCTCGCTCTGGGCGTCCGAGTCCTTCCAGACAAACACGTTTTCAGACCCTGTTCTGCCCAAGATTACCTCCTGAGCGGCGGCAGGGCTGGCAACCAGCATTGCAATTGAAGCGACTAGAGCAGCGCGCAAATAGAAATCCTCCGGGAGATTTGAATGGCCGATCGCAAGATAGATGGGATTGAATATCATGTCGATCCACTCCCAGCAGTTGAATCTATCGAACTTTATGCTGACATCCTTCGGCTGTTAGGACCTGCGGCCAACCGTCTGCCCGCGATCATCCTTTCTTTGCAAGCCGATAGTGAAGGTCAACAGATGATGGCCGACGTGGCGGCTCTCGCGGCGATCTCGGATATCCTGTCACGCGTTACCAGCCAGGAAATCTCCGCTCTAGCTGCTCGCATCGTCGCTATCGCTTCCATCAAGCGACCATCCGGAGACTATGAGTCTTGCGACCTCGATGGCGACTTCACAGACAAGAAGAAAAATATCATCCCGCTGATGAAGTTCGTCCTTGAGGAGCAGTTCCGCGATTTTTTTACCGGAAGACGCCCGAATGGAATCATCGGGCTGCTGATGGAGGTCTTACAGACCGCGAAGTCCGGAAAGTAGCGCCGAACGTCAATCTGTTCATCTACCGTCCGGCCTTATCGAACCCGCCACTGTGCAGCTTCCTTGAGTGCGAAAAGATCACGCTCAAGCAGTTGCTGGACATGCACGAAATACTCGACCTCAGATTAGCTGCGGCTGAGAAAGCCATCAGGCCAAGGACCCCGCGATGACCATTGCCGGAGAACTCGTCAACATCCTTGGCTTCAAGCTTGAGGGCGAAGAAAACCTCAAGAAATTCAACCAGGGGATGGATGACGCCGAAGGCAGTGCAAAGAAGACATCCGAGCGCGTTCGCGCACTGGGCATAGCTGCTGGAGTCGTGGCAACGGGAGCTATCGCTGTCGGAACAGCTGCGGTGAAGAACTTCGCCGCCTTTGAGCGCGAGATGGGCCGCATCGGCACCACGGCCGGGGCCACCGTGGCGGAAACCGTCAAGGCTTCCGATGACGTGCAGGCGCTTGCCAAGCGCTTCGCCTTGCCTTTGGAAGAAGCTGTAAGCGGCTTGGACACGCTCACGGCCTCAGGTATGGACCTTGACGAGGCTATGGCGTTTCTGCCGTCGGTTCTCGCTACGGCTCAAGCCTCCGGCGCGGCTGTCAACGACATCGCCAACACGGCGCAGAAAGCATCGTCGGCTCTGAAAATCGAAGCTGGAGATCTTCAGAAGGCGTTCGACATCATGGTGTCGGGCGGCAAGGCTGGCCAGTTTGAATTGAAGGACATGGCGGCATCTATCCCGACGCTGGCAAACTCCTTTGCGAACCTCGGCTATTCGGGGCAGGAAGGTCTGCAGAAGCTCATCGCGATCCTCCAGACCCTTCGCGAGGACACCGGATCGGCGGGGCAGGCAGCAACTCAGGCTCAGAACATATTCGCGAAAATGTTCAGCCAGGAGACAGAGAAGAATTTCAGCGACTTCGGCGTCAACATCCGCGACGAGGTCGATAAGGCCGTCAAGGCAGGCGAGGGCGCGATCGAGGCATACGTCCGTATCTCACGGCGAGTGATGGCTGATAATCCGACCGCCAAGCTTGTCGACCTGTTTGCCGATCAGGAATTCCAGCTCGGCATGCAGTCGTTGATGACGAGTGCCGATTCCTACGAAAAGTTCCTGAAAGCGGTGAACGGCGGCGAGGTGGACGGTACTGTGTTTCGCGATCTGGAGCGCTTCACCACCGACACGACAGCGTCCATCCAGCGATTGAGCAGTTCTTGGGACGGCTTCATGAAGTCGCTCGGTGGAGCGATAGCACCGACGGCGAGCGGTGCGCTGGACAAGTTGACCAACGAAATTAGCTACCAGGACGCGGTCTCGAAAGAGTTGGAGAAGCAGGGTTACAGCTTTCTCGGTCGACAGCTGTGGATGGGCTCGAAAGAACAGAAAGACGCGTTAGCTCGTGCTGGGGGTTACATCCCCAATAACGACCCCGTTGCGCAAGAGGCGGCCAAGAACGCACCGGCCGCTTATCAGGCTCTAGGCAGGCGCCCAACGCGGCCAATGAGCAGAACGCCAGATACCGCATACGGGTACAACGAACCCGCGCAGAAAGAACTGCCGGCAAACGTCTTTGCTGGTTTTGAAGCCCGCATGGACAAGCTGGCGGCAGCCGCAACCAACACGCCACCCGAGGTGAACAACACGGTCAATGACAGCCGAGATCAGTCCACTGTCGTCAACGTTGGCGGCGTGGTGGTCAACGGCGTTCCGAATGTCTCCGCGGCTGTGGGCGGCGCCGTGGGGCGTGCTGTGGGGCAAGCCGCCGTTGGTCGCGCCTCGCGCTTTGAGAAGGACGATGCGTTCTAATGCCAGCCATTGCCTTCTCTCGCCTCATTGGGCCGGTCCCGATTGATTGCGTCATCACAGAGAATCCGGTCTCTGAACTTCTGATGACGGAGATCCCGATCGAGACAGGCTCGAAGATCACCGACCATGCCGTGGTTATGCCGAAGCGGGTATCACTCGACATCGCAACGGCGAACGCTACGGCCTCCTATGGGGCATTGGTTGCGTTTCAGGAAAGCCGGGTTCCGTTCACGCTGGTGACGGGCCTCGCCATCTTCCGGAACATGCTGATAAAGCGGATCGACCCGGAGCGCGATGCATCGTTCTCGACCATCCTTCGCTGCCGGGTGGAACTGCAGGAAGCAATCCTTGTCGGGACAGCTTATGCGGCTGACCCAGATGGCGACAACTACGAGAGGGGCAAGGCGGGCGGCGAGAAGAGCAGTAAGGCTGCCGCACCATCTCCTGAACGGTCTCGCGACCCTGTCACTGCGGATCGGGCGACCGGTACTGTTCAGCGTGGCGATGCCGGGGTGGTAAGCGCACCGGCCAACCAGTCAATCCTGTCGAGCGTCTTTGGTGGGCCGCAATGAACATATTCACGATCACGGATCATGCCGATCAGCAATTCGGCACGATCATCAACGGCGCGCGCGTGACGCTGCGGCTGCGATACAACCCGACGAATGACCGGTGGAGCTTTGATCTTTCGCTTGACGATAGGCCAGTGCTTCACGGTCGGCGGGTGGTGACGGGCATTGATTTGCTGGCGCCGTTCGATTTCGGTCTGGGTGTGATGTTCGCTGCGGCGGTCAAGCCTGGTTCTGTTCCGGATCGCGATGCCCTGCCGGAGGGCAATGTGCGCTTCTATCACGCCACACAGGATGAAGTAGATGCTGCCTTGGTTAGCTAACTGGTCGGCATAGCTTTGACGGAAGTTACCATTGCTTTCTCTAAGGACCATCCTCTAGCAATGCGGGAGCGGAGGGTTCCGAAAGGCACGCCGGAGATGTCAGAGAGCTCTTTTTGGGAATACCTTTTGCCATTCCAGAGGAATGTGACTGCATTGCTTCGGTTCCGGATTTGAATTTTCTGGAGCGTCCATCTGCAGTTTGATAGTTCGTAATTCCCGTCATTGTCGATGCGGTCGAGCGAGTGACGTTTTGAAGGTCGGCGGCCCATATCAGATAGAAAATTGGAATAGCTGTCGCGCCATCGATCACAGACAATAATGCCCCGCCCGCCGTAGTGTTCAAAGTGCTTTGTGTTGGGCTGGTAGCATCTACGCTTCATCGCATCCCATGTCCGATACTCTGAAGAGTTGCTGTCGCCGTGAGTTACGACTGCTTCAGCGTGGAGACACCCGCAACTGCGTACCGATCCGCTTTTCAGGAACTTCGCGCGGACAACCTTCTGCCCGCCGCATGAACATGAACACAGCCAGTTAGCGCCACCATTGGGACGCTTTACGTAAGTCAAGGCAGTGAGTTTCCCGAAGGTGAGACCTTCAAGGTTTTCAGCTTTCGGTCCCATGCTCCATCTCCAAACGTAAGGCGTTAGGGAGGTTAACATTTTACAGTACCTAAGAAAAGTGTCCGCCGAGTTCTCGGGTGGCCTAACGTTGAACCCCGGCGGGATAGCGCTTCACGAAATCAAGATCGATTTCCAGATCACCAAGGGCATTAGTTCCAAGTCCAATACGGCTCGGATTTCCATCTGGAACTTGACCGAGAGCCATCGGAATTCGATGGGCAAGGAGTTCGACAAGATCACTCTGAAGGCTGGCTACATACCGCCGGGCGATTCCGGCAATGTCGGCGTGATATTCAAGGGCGATGTACGGGACGTGGAGCACCAGAGAGACGGTGCGGACATCGTTACCATCATTTCCTGCGGCGACGGACAGAAAGCTCTTCTGCGGTCAAATATCTCGAAGACATTCCCGAAGGGCACGCCGACGAAGGATGTCATCGAAGAGATTTACAAGCAGATGGAGAAGGAAGGCATCGACCGCGGCGAATGGAAATTCCCCGACAGTATGCCGAAGGAAACGAAGCGACCTTACTCGATGTGCGGGTCTTGCCGGCGTGAACTCGATACGCTCGGGCGCAGCAACAAGTTCTATTGGTCGCTTCAAAACGAGACGCTGGAGATCGTGCCGGGTGACAGCTACATCGGTGGCATCGTCCTTCTCACGCCTGAAACCGGCATGATCGGTACGCCGGCAATCACTGATAACGGGGTTCGCGTCTCGGCGCTTCTCAATCCGGAGATAAGGCCGAACCGCCGCATCCAGATCAAAAGCCAAACGCTCGAAATGAATGCAGCTGACGGCATGTATCGTGTCTCCGAAGTCACCTATTCCGGTGACAACCGCGATGGAGATTTCCAAGTCGACATAACGGCGGAGGCCATAAAGGGCGGCAAGGTCGACCAGGGGGTGAATGGCTGATGGCTGGATACCTCGGGAAGACCACGAACGACCCGCGCGACGTCACGGATCGACAGGCGGAGTCGGAGCGGGAAGCACAGTGGGGGCCGATACCGGGCGAGATTGTTTCCTATAACGGGCACACAGCCACGGTGAAGCCGCTCTACAAGCCGATCCATAACGGCAAGGCTGTAGACATGCCGGTCCTGCTGGAGGTTCCTGTGGACCTTCCTCGCACGGCCAATGCCGGGATAACCTTTCCCATCCCAGCAGGCACAAGAGTAATGCTCGCGCCGATGATGCGCAGCATGGACAACTACGACGTGGACGATGACGGCACCCCTTCTGATGCTCGATCGTTCAGCCTCTCCGATATGCGAGCAACAATCGTCGGCGGCGACAGTCTCAAGTCACCGCTTGAGAACGTCGACCTGGAGAACACACACATCCGGTTCTCGACCGACGGCAGCTTCGGCATCAAGGGCAGTCCCGACGGGAAGGTTGGTATCTACGGGGCCGAGGGCAACATCTACGATCTACTGGCGCAAGTGGTTGAACTGCTGGGCGCTGAAACGACAACAGTCAGTAGCGGTTCATCCTCCGGTATTTGGCCTCTGACGCATCAGGCACAATTCGCGGCCATCGCCGCCAAGCTGAGAGCAATGGCGCTATGACAATCCCTCGCACCGGTCTGGCGATCGATCAGGCCAGCAATGACCTATATCTGGCCGCTGACGGCAATCTGGCGGTGGTGAGTGACACACTCGCGGTGGGCCAACATGTGCGCCAGCGGCTCTCCACGTTCGAAGGCGAATGGTTCCTCGACACCACGGCTGGCGTGCCATGGCTCGATGAGATTTTGGGGAAGTCCTATGACCCTGCTTTGGCAGAGAGCGTCGTCAAGGCTGAAATCTTGGATACCGACGGAGTGACGGAAATCACTTCGTTTTCGGTCTCGTTCGACCGCGCGTCACGCGGGCTCGTTATCCGGTCGGTCAACGTCATTTCAGAATATCAGGAAGAGGTGCAGATATGACGGAATATGGCGTAGTCAGCACCGGCTTTTCACGCAAACCCCTGACGGTGATCCTTGCCGAACTTGAGGCGGCAAACATCATTTCTTTCGGCCCCGGCCTGATCCAGACGTCTCAGTCTCCCATGGGGCAGTTGAATGGTCTGCGCGCCGACGCAATCACTCAGGCGTGGGAGATAGGGGAGGAGGCCTACCAGTCTCGCGACCCGGAACAGGCGGAGGGCATCAATCTTGATATTCTGGCGCGCCTGCGGCTGATCTCGCGCGTGCTGGGCGAGACAGACGAGAGCCTTCGGCAGGCAATCACAAATTCAGGCGTTGCCAACACGCGCGATGCCGATTTCTACCGTGCGATCCTGAATGTCGACGGCGTCACGTGGGCCAAGATTTACAGCAACGACACCGGCAGCACGGACGCAAACGGTATTGCCGCTCATTCTGTCAGCGTTGCGGCTCTCGGCGGGTCTGATGAGGAAGTGGCCACGGTCGCGCGTCAATACATCGTGCCGGGCATCTCGAGCTATGGCAACACGGTGGTGTCGACGGAGATTGATGGCTTCTGCCGGTCGATCAGCATCATGCGCCCGATTGAGACGCCGATAAAGCTTGCCATCACAGTTTCGAAGCAGAACGGCGCCGACGGTTGCCCGCCTCCATCCAACGCCGCAATCGCTCAGACGCTCTTTGCTGGGCTCACCGGAACCAACCGGCCGGCGAACGGACAGGACATAACGCTGCACATGATCCGCACGATCATCTCCTGCGTTTATCCGAACGTGGAAGTGACGACAGGGCAGGGCGCGCTTGTGGCAAACGCTTTGGCAGCGCTGCCTTTGGCTATCAATTTCGATGAGATCGCGACGATCACGCTCGACAACATCACAGTCACGGCGGTTTGACATGGAGTGCCCTGACAAGAGCTCTTTCGTAGAGGAGCGGATAAACCGGATCCTCACGCAATATCGTGAAAGCCCAAACCTTCTTTCCATCATCCGGCAGGACTTGGAGCAAATCGCAGATGCGGTAATCGAGACCTGCGAGATACCGTCACGTTTCGACATTCTGGATGCGGTTGGAGATCAGTTGACCATCATCGGACGCCAGCTTGGTTGGCCCCGATGCCATTGCATTTGCGTCCCTGCGCCGGTCTTCGGGTTCTCGTGCGGGGTTGACAATCCAAACAGACCCATCGGCGGGTTTGCCTGCACGGCGATAGATGGCGACATTCTGACATTCGATGACGTTGACGACCTCGACTATATCCTGACCTTCGACGGTGATACGGGCGGAGAGTTCATCCTGACCGACAATCAGAGGGACGCAACGCCGGGCGCAGATTGGGTCAATTGTTCATCGGCTGGAACTGGCGACATCTGCCTGTCCGACGATGAGGTTTATCGGTCGTATCTCTTGGCCCGTCGCTACCAGATCCGGCAGCTGTGGGATATCGACAGCTTATCAGCGTCCGTTCAGCACATCTGGGGGGCGTCTGCGAGTGTCACCAGCTTGGGTGGCGCGCGCGTGGCGATCTCGCCCGGTCGCGCTCTAACGGCTCTTGAAATAATGCAGTTGCCTGTGGCCTTCAGGGTTCTCCCTCTGGCTCCCGGTATCTCGCCTTACATCAATTACCAGACCGGCAAGGTGTTCGGTTTCGGTGCTGGCTGGGGCGGCCTGTGTGACGGTTCCTCGTGGCTTTGCCCGGAACCGTTCGATCCATACCTCTGCAACTAAAGGAAAAGTCACATGGCTTTTTATACCGACGGTGTTGTTCCGTGGAACAGCCTCAATGATAACACGCGTGCACCCTTGTCGTCTGAGATGGAGGGTGGATATCCGTGCGGAGAGGCTGACCAGCAGTTGTTCAATTGGACCGCAGGTTGGCCGATCGGCAACATCTGGAACATGATCTTGATGAGTGGGATCACACCGGATGCAGACAAGCTTCTTGACCTGGCGAGAGCGATACAGGCTGGAAAAGTTAACTATGTGGACGGAGCCGGAACGGCAAACGCGCTCACCGTCACGCTTTCGCCGGCCCCGGCCTCTCTCTCCCCAGGCCTAGTGATCAGGGTTAAACCCGCGCTCACCAATACCTCGAAGGCACCCACTATCAATGTCAACGGACTAGGAGCCACGCCTATCGTCTATGCGGACGGGGCTGGTGTTGCCGACGGTGAGATGGTGGCTGGTCGGGTTGTTGAACTGGTATATGACGGCACGAATTTCGTGATATCGAACCCGTGGACCGCGATTCTTCGCCTCTCCCCGCGCGCGGCGCGGCAGACCAGAGCCTTTACACCAGGTACGGCAATTGCTGACGCCGGCTATGCCGTAGAAACGGTCGCTCAGACAATTACAGTCACCGGGACGACCTATCTTGATTGCGTTGCCTACGTTGCCTTTCGAAATACATCCGCATCCCTTGGCAACATAATCGGCTACATGAAGTTGCGGCAGGGCTCCACCACCATCTCGACGTCTGACTATCTTGGCTGTGTGAACAAGGATTCTTTACAGACGTCTATCACTCTCCGGGAGCGATTCTCCGGCCTCGATCCGTCCCTGACATACACGGTCCAGTTGGTTGTCATGAAAAACACTGCCGTTGGTCCGTATAACGTCACTGACCCGCGCATCCTCGCCTTGCATGAATAAGGGTATGTCCATGATTTTTTACACACTTGACCTGAATGGGGCCATTTCATACGGCCAAGGCTACCTTCTTCCTGATGGCGCAGAAGAGATCGCCGAAGACGAATACCATGCCGCCCTTGCAGCGGCTCGCTCAGCGCTTTTGGAGCCGCCGATCCCTGATGAGGGGGGGGTCATCCCCAAATAGCGGCGATGAACCGTCATAATGCCCCCCTAGAAACAGAGACCTGATCTAATCACCGGCCTAGCGCCGGTTTTTTTATGGCCGGATGGAGCCTTGAATGACTGTTCCTTTGGAGAGACAGAAGAACATAGCCGATGTGGCGCCACGGGTGCGTCAGCAGCTAGGCCTTGGTAGTGCGGCATTGGAGAATGCTGAAGATTTCGCCACGGCCGCCCAAGGGGTGAAGGCTGACGAGTCTTTCCCGCGTGACGAATATGCTATCTTCGATACGGTCGTAGACATGCTCGACATCGACGTTTTGCCCGGTATCAGCTTCGTCCGAGTTAATGGTTACTATGTGCCCGGTGACGACGGGGCCGCAAGCTATAGGAAGGTGAACTCCGAGCCAACGCATGCTGGTAAGTTCCAGTCTGCTGATGGCGCATGGTGGGAGTTGGCCGAAAGAAGGCGCACCCCCGAGATGTTTGGGGCAGCGGGCACAGGATTGGTGTCTGACGTTGCAGCGCTTCAAAACGCCCTGAACAGCTTCGGCATCCTTGGGGGGATACTCTACGCAGATAAAGACTACCTCATCGACGCCGACTTGACCGTGCCGAATAACGTAGAACTGCGTCTTCCCATTTCTGTCCTCGGTTTGGGGCAGGTCTCACAACAGCTTTTCAAGCGGTCTGGCCGGCTTCGGATATCGCCTGCGGCTACTGTTAATTTGTTGGCTGGGTCTCTTATCTCAGGCGGCGTTTCCATCCGATCAAGTATGGCCGGGCCGGAAGTAAACTCTGCCGCCTATGCGGGTACAGCATTGACCGCAAATGGCAATTATTGCCGAGTGGCTGGCATGCTCTTCGTGGGGTTCTCTAGGCCGTTTACGTCGACTGGATTCAACGGGGTTGTATTCGAGAACAATTACTTTGATTGCTTGAACGGGCCACGGGTTATCAACGATGCTGACAGACCAGCTTTCCGATGCAATAGAGGCCATCCATATGGCACGATCGAAGCTACCGGCCGAATTGAAACCTTCGACACGACCAATTGGGCGTATAGACCAGGTATCGGCTACGAGTTCGATGGTTGCGCTTGGCCAGTCGATGACAACAACTGGGCATACGGCTACAATATATCGGCTCGCTTCGGGAATTGTTCAAACCCCACAAGCGAGGGGTCTTCATACGAAGGCCACTTCGCAAACACCGCGCCCTACATCTTGTCGTCTGCTGGCATCCTAGTTGAGGGCACGACGACTGGCGGAAAGTTCTCCAACATCAATTCCGTGCACTTTGTGAACCCTATCATTCAACAAAATGGAGATGCAGACGCTTTCAATATTTTCGAAGTCCTTCACATCAGGGACTTCTCAGCGAACGGCATAGCATTTGTCACGGGTGGCGGTAAGATCGACGCGTTCCATATAAGGGGCGGCAGCGCCAACGGCGTGGTTCTGCCTGCAACGCCTGTCGGCACGAGCGCTAACGGCATTAGGGCGGTATCGACGAGCGCCCCGATATTTGTCGGAGACGGGCAGATCGACGGTGTTGGGGTTGGCATAAGATCGGCGGGTAGCAACCTGTTCATCAAAGGTCGTCCAAGCATCATCAACAGCGCAGTGCTGTTCAACATGGAAGCACCGCGGCACACAATCGCGTCGGCATCGAGCATCACCATACCTCCCCACGTTGAGGATGTCTTTATCACAGGGACAACAGCGATCACCAATATCGCTCCATCCTATCATGGCCATAAGGTCAGGATGACGTTTGAAAGCACGGCCTCAATTACCAAGGGCGGCACGTTCAGGATGCCATCCAATCTGGCAGGCGCTGCTGGCCAGACAATTGAGTTTTACTGTGAAGGGCCGGCGGGAACAGAGCGATGGAGGGAAATAGCGCGATCTCTAAATTCGTAGGTTGTTTGTCGAATCTATCTTTGATATCTCCCGCGACTTGGGGGATATCAAATGAAGAAGCAATTCATCGTGAGCCTCGAAGTGTGCAGAGGGATTGCTGCGGTTCTTGTCGCGGGGTTTCATGTCGGCCACGTTATGGTCGCCAACTCCGACGGCGGCGTCGGTCGCCTTATTGACCACGAAAGCAAAGACATTGGGGAAATCGCATACCACCTGCTTACAAATGGTGGATATGGCGTCGTCGTAAATGCACCAGTGCTCTTTTTCTTTGTCTTGAGCGGCTTTGTGCTCATGGCCGCTTTAACAGAGAAAAGCGTATCATTCCCAGAGTTTATGGCGCGACGTCTAACTAGAATATACCCCGCTGCGTTTGTCTCTATCGCCGCTTTCCTGCTCATATACACTACTACAGGGGTTTCCTTGTCGAGCCCCGCGGAGTTTTCAGCGGCATCCGTTCTCCAGAACGCTTTGCTCCTTAAAGCCTCGATCAACGGAGTTTTGTGGACTATTCAGGCTGAGCTTATCGGCTCTGTGGTAGCGTTCTGCTCGTATCTGGTATGGCGTTGGCGAGGGCTGCCAGCACTTCTTACTTTGCTCGCCGCCTTATCTTTCATGTCGTTCAGCATGCTGTGGGTTCGGCTGGGTCAGTTTGATGCAGCCCCTTCACGGCTGGCATTCTTGCACGCATTCGTCTTTGGCGCGGCAGCATGGGTGATTGGCCGCAGCCTGGGCGAAATCCATCGATCAAAGATTCTTGCAATATGCTCTATCGCCCTCTTCTTCGCGAGCGAGCCTCTATGCAGATGGGCATTGTTCCCTTTCCCTGGTATGTTTTCCGCATTGCTTCGTTGTTTGTGCGCATCGGTTTTCATAGCCTGCCTGGCCTTTGGCGACAGAGGCATCAATCATGCTTTTGATCGCGCACCTCTCCGGTTTCTTGGGCGGGTCTCGTATAGCTTCTATTTGCTCCACCCACTGAGTCTAATGGTCATATTCAGCAACAGCTGGATCCCCAACGATCTCGTTTCGCAAGGTGTTCCTCGGTGGGCTGTCGCATCGGGGCTACTAGTCGCGTCGACACTTGCTGTAATTCCCTTGGCTTACCTGAGCTACCGCTTTGTAGAGCTGCCAATGATCCGATGGGCGAGGGGCGCGCGTTTCGTCACACCCTCTACAGAAGCCCGATAATTGGGAAATGCCTCGGCGTTTCGCGCTGAATATAGCTCCACCGGTAGCGTAACCCGGCACCCATAACCCACAATCAGGAGAAGCCTCATGTTGAAGGCTGATGTCGCGCGCTCAATCGAGCGAGTTGCGAGCGTGCACGGTATTGATCCGGCGGCGCTGAAGGCTGTTGTCGAGGTCGAGAGCAACGGCGTTGTGTTTGCTGATATCGACGGCAAGGAAATGCCGATCATCCGGTTCGAGGGGCATTACTTCGACCGGCTGGTGACGGCGTCTCGTCGTGAGGAGGCTCGGCGGCTCGGTCTCGCTTCCCCGAACGTCGGTGGCGTGAAGAACCCAGCCTCGCAGAAAGCCCGCTGGCAGCTTCTTGGACGGGCGATGACGATCGACAAGCAGGCAGCACTGGAAAGCACGTCGTTCGGCGTTGGTCAGGTCATGGGGAGCCACTGGAAGGCCCTCGGCTATCCGTCTGTGATTGATCTATTCGAAGCTGCCCGCAGCGGCGTAGAGGGCCAGGTTGACCTGATGGTTCGGTTCATCAAGGCCAACAATCTTCTCGGCGCTCTCAATCGCAAGGATTGGGCGGGGTTCGCCCGCGGCTACAACGGTCCCGCCTACAAGAAGAACGCCTACGACACGAAGATGGCCGCCGCCTACGAGCGGTATTCCAAGAAGGAGCCGCCGGTATCTGGTGCTGCCGGCATGCTGCGTCTCGGCTCCAAGGGGGCAGGGGTTCGGGAAATTCAGGTGTTGCTCACGCGCGCTGGCTATCCGGTCACGGCGGATGGCGACTTCGGTCCCGCGACGGATCGCACGCTTCGCCGGTTTCAGGATGAAAATGGTTTGAACGCTGACGGCGTTGCCGGTCCGCAGACCATGCGCAAGCTGAAAGAGTTTCAGGTGTCGCCGGATGAGAAGCCGGGCAACCTCGGGATTGCTCAGGTGCCAGAGGTGAAGAACGCGGCGCGAAACTTCGGCCCGCTGGCTTTGGTGACTGCTGCGCGCGACCAGATTGCCGAACTCGCAACTTATGTCACCGGCATCAACTCGGATCTGGCAAACACCATCGCGAACGGGATGCTGGCAGTCTCTGGTGCTATCGGTCTCGGCCTTACGATCTGGGGCGTCTACGGCTGGTGGAAGAGCAAACAGACGGTGGAACAGGCATGATCACCGACAAGATCAGTTTCGCCGCAGGAGCCGCCGCTGGTGCGATTGTGGCCACTCTGCTGTTCACTACTATCAACGCCGTCTGGTGGCTTCCCAGCGCCAAGCAAGAGGCCCGCATCATCGAGCGTGCGGAACTCGACGCCGCAACCAACAAGGCAATCGGAGAACTCACCAATGAAGCTGACAAGGCTCGCGTCAATCGTCGCCTGTGCCGTGAGCGTGGCGGCGTGTACCTCAACGCAACAGGTCGCTGCCAGTAAGGAGCGACTGAACCAGTCGGCCCGCTCGATTATCGGCACGTCACTGGTCGGTGCGCTTGGTGCTTCTGCGAAGGATCAGGATGCGATCGATGAAACGGTTGCCGGTATTTGCGGCGCCAAGGTTTGGACCGTTGGCGAATGCGCTCGGCATGATGAATTGGCGGGGAAGCGGAAATGACCGGATTGAGCTTGATGACGGGCCTGTCTCTGGTTGGAGCAGGCAGGATGGGGAAGCGTGCCAACGGCTTCAGCCCTCTGAAAACGAAGCTTGAGGCCGGTCAGGACGTCGTCATTTTCGTCAACGGCGACAGCACAGCGTGGGCTGATTATAGCCCTTACTTTCTGTTCCCCAAGATGCTGGGCGATCAGTACGACGCAACCGTCGTTATGCGGCGCTGGGCAGAATATGACGGTGTCGCCGGAACATGGACAGGTCCGAAGGATTACGCAGCCCCAGTGACGCTGCGCACCGGCACTGCCCAGACGATAAGTGTCTACCTGGCGGCGATCCCGGAAAAGGTTGCCGGAACGATTTTCGACGGCACCCGCAAGGCCAATGCCATAGACGCAATTCCCACGCCGGATGTGTGCATTACCCATCACGGCCACAACATGTTCTCCTATCCCACAATTGCAGGATCTACGGGGATTGGCTTCTATTCCAACGGTATCGGCAAGTGGCTTGGACCGATCGGCATGCAGGAACTGCAATGGCCTGGTGTCCCGCAGATAATCACCGCGCAGAATCCTAAGAAAGACTTCAGCGACAACTACAAGAACTACTACGCTGCTAAATATGCCGCCCAAATCCATGGCGGGATAACGTTTGTCGACACCTATATGCCCTTCATCCTGCTCAACAACGCCTCAAACCTGTTCCGTGGTGGCGACAACACCCACCCGAGCGATGCAGAGGCAAACTATGCCGGCGCTCAGTTGCAGGCCGACACCTTGATGTCATCGTTCAATGCTGCTGCGCTGAAACCTTTTTCAACCCCGGTATGGCCGCTGCAATCCGGGGCAAACCTGATCGACAACGGCGACTTCTCCAACTGGTCTGGTGCGCTGCCAGTGGGCTGGACGACCAATGGCGCAGGGCTGACTGTAACCAAAGAGACCACCATCAAGTACGGAGCCGCTGCATATTCCTGCAAAATAGCCCCCAGCACTGGTGTCTCCGGTCAAACCTCATATTTGCAGAAATATCTGTCCGGCACTGAAATGGCCCGGATTGCCGGCAAAACCGTTTGCTTCGCCGCGCTGTGCTATTCCGTTCGGCCGCAGGTAAATGCGACCACGTATTTCTCGGTGAAGAACGCGTTCGGGAATGTCCGCGATTATGTCACGGGCGCCGTGATGGACTGCCAGGATGGGTGGATGTGGTATGTGTCGGCAGGCATACCGATCGTCAATGACCCGAATGAGGCATGGCGATACCTGCGCCTTATCCCGTCACAACAGGTTCCAAATCCGGCGACCAGCGATCCTCTTATTGTCCAGCGCGTTATGATCACTGAGGGGCTTCCACCCAAGGGCATCATCGCCTGACACATCACCCTCGACCTATGGCCGGGGCTTCTTCAACTCGCATGCAGGCTGGGATAATGGCAGGAAACCAAGAGATGAGCACCAACAACGGCTTCGATCCGATGGCCCAATATGCCCGATTATCCGAGCGGGTCGAGAACCAGGGCAAGGACATTGTCGATCTCCGGTCGAACATGAACACCGGGTTCCAGACGATCAACACCAGCATTTCCCAACTGTCGAACGAGCTTCGGAACTCAAGCAAGACACAGTGGCCGGTTATCTGGGCGGCGGCCGGCGTGTGCTTTACGGTTCTGGCAACCGGCGGCGCGTTCTTCTACAACAGTCTCAGCAAGGGGCAGGATCGGCTTGATCTGATCGTTGCGAAGAATGCCGAGACTTTCCAGTCAGCCATTACCGCTGTAGTCGACAAGATGGTGACGCAGAAGGAAATGGAGTGGCGCACCGCGCGTGGCGCTGAAGACCGTGCAAGAATGGAGACATCGATCAAGGATCTTCGCGAAGCAATGCAGAAGCAGATCGATGAACAGAAAGCCAACTCCGCGTCAGTGTATACGCCCCGCGACATCCTTCTGGATAATCGGGAGAGAATAGACCGGCTAGAACGCCAACGCCTTTCACCCGGCGGCTGACGCCTTGAACATATCCCTTTGCGGGTAATGCTCCCAACAATGCCACGTTGATTTCTCACCCTTCGACCGGCTGTAGCCAAAGCTTCCCCAAGCCTTACACCCCGGATGCTCACACCAGTGGTTCTCGTGAATGCCGTCGCCGGCCTTGTTGGTCTGGTCACTCATTGATGAATATCCAGTTCCCGCAGTTTCCAACCTCCCGGAGGTGGAGAAGCCTGCAGCTTGGTGGCGCGCTGTGTGAGCTTTGCTGAGGCGATAATCTTTGCCTCACGTTTCGACGTCGCTTGAACGTTGATGACCCACCGACCGGACTGAAACCGATATGTCTTCGGCTTAGCGCTTTCGACAAACTGACATCCCGCGACAAACGCAAGGCGCATCTTGGCTTTGTCCTGCTCGGTTGCTCCCCTCACAGTCTCCCACCACTTTTCAAAATTTTTATCGATCTCACTCTTGAGCATGTTCTTAATATGTTCACGCCTTGCGCGGAGTCAATATTAGGAACAGAACGGAACAAGAATTGGAAACCGTTTCCAATTTGCTGGAAACAGGCTCGCCTAAGCGAGAACCGCTCATTTCAATTTGCGCTGGAAATTCAATGCTTTGAGATGAGGTTTTTGGTGGGTGATGTAGGGCTCGAACCTACGACCCGCTGATTAAGAGTCAGCTGCTCTACCAACTGAGCTAATCACCCGACCGGCACCGTGTGGCGGTGTGAGGGGGCGTATAAAGGGGAAGTTTGGGCTTGTCCAGCGCGGAAATGAAATTTCTTCGATTTTTGTGACGAAAAAATTTCAGTCGCGCTGGAAAAGTCTGGAAATCCGGGGTTTTACGGATTTTTCCTTTTATTCATCCGCGCCTGAAAGCCCGGCCGATAAGGATGAGGATGCAGGCGCCGATGAAGCCGGCGATGAGATAACCGAGCCAACCCGTCAAAACGATTCCAAATACCGAAAGGATGGCGTTGGCGACGATCGCGCCGACGATTCCGAGAAGGATGTTCATGAAAACACCCATATTGCTTTTCATGAATTGTTCGGCGAGCCACCCGGCGACACCACCGATGATGATGGCTGCGATCCAGCCAATGCCAGCAGATTCCATGATTTCCTCCCATGTTGCTGCATCATCAAAGGTGATGATTCTCGTGGTGAAAAGCAAGGCAAACTCCTGAAAACCTCGCTTTATGCGGGTGGTTTTCCGCGCGGCAGGCGCTAAAAAGCCTGATGCGGCGCAAAGAGACGAAAGGCATGGATGTGCGGTTGATGTTCGGCGGATTGATGGACGGCAGAAGGGTGTTCGACGGCCTGGTGCGGGATCGGCGGCAAAGGAGCGCCATGGCGGCGATAATGGCCATGGTGCTTTTTCTGGCTGGCGGTCTTTTGTCGGCAATGCCGGCCGCGGCGCAGGGGGAAACAACATCGCCCGCCCCGGTGGCGATCCAGGCCTCGACCGTCGAACAGGCGAGGGCGGAGCTGGAGAAATGGAAGGCCGATGTCGCGGCGATCGCCAAACAGGTGGAAGCGGGCGGCAGCGACGATGTGCAGCTTGTGGACCTGAAGGGCCGCGCCGACACCATTGCCGCCGATGCCGCCGCCGCCAACACCAAGCTGCGCACCCGTCTCGACCAGATCAAGACCCGGCTGGATGCGCTGGGTGCGGCGCCTGCGGACGACCAGCCGCCGGAAGCGAGCATGGTGACGGAGGAGCGAAACCGGCTGACGGCGGAACGGGCCGAGGTGAATGCGATTGCCGGCGAGGTGGAGAGCACGGCCACCAATGCCGCGCAGATTTCCAATAACATCACTGCCGTTCGCCGGGCGCTTTTTGCCGCCACGCTGTTCAAGCGCACCGAAGTTTCGGCGCAGACGCTGGGCGACGCCTCCTCCGCCTTTCTGACCGAATTGACCAACCTCAGCAACGCTTTCAGCAGTTGGGCGAGCTTCGTCTGGAATTACAAGCGCCTGCCGATGTTCGGGGCGGTGACGCTGTCGATCATGGCCGCCCTGCTGTTTCTCGTGGGCGGTTACCGCTTTTTCGGCAGCCGCATGGACCGGCGGGCGTTTACGGGCGAGCCTTCCTATCTGAGACGGCTTTCGGTGGCCTTCTGGTCGACGATGGTGCAGTCGCTGTCGTTGTTCCTGTTTCTCGTCACCTCCGCCTTCTTCCTCGATAATTTCAACGTGCTGCGGTCAGATATCGCGCCGATCCTGTTCGGGGCGATGGCGATCACCGGTTTCGTTTATTTCGTCTCGCGGCTGAGCTATGCGATCTTTGCGCCGACGCAGCCGGAATGGCGCCTTCTGAAGGTGTCCAACAAGGGCGCGCACACGCTGTCCTCGGCCGTGCTGCTGATGGCGCTCGTCAACGGGCTCGATTACCTGCTCGGCACGATCAGCGAGACGCTTTATTCGCCGCTGATCGTCACGGTTGCCAAAAGCTTCCTCGCCTCGATCATCATCGGCCTTATCCTGCTGACCGTATCGTTCCTGCGGCCTGTGATCGGCGAGGGGCAGGATTACGAGACCGGCAACCAGCGCCTGCCGCGCTGGCTCGTCATTCTGCTGCGGGTGGGCGGCCTCGTTCTCATCGGCGCCTGCCTGACGGGTTATGTCGGGCTTGCACGCTTCCTTGCCACGCAGATCGTCGCCACCGGCGCGGTGCTGGCGACGATGTATATCGGCATTCTCTCGGGCAAGGCGATTTCGCGACAGGGCGCCTTTGCGGAATCGCTTGCCGGCCGTTATCTCGCGCGGCGTTTCGGTCTCGGCGTGGTGGCGCTCGATCAGGCCGGTCTTGCCGCGGGGCTTGGCATCTATGCCGTCGCGCTTGCCTTCGGCGTGCCGCTCATCCTGTTTTCCTGGGGCTTCCAGCCGGGCGATATCGAAAGCTGGGCCTATCGCCTGTTGACCGGCATCACCGTCGGCAATGCCTCCATTTCGCTGATCGG
Source organism: Agrobacterium sp. 22-221-1 (assembly GCF_053522445.1). Taxonomy (NCBI): domain Bacteria; kingdom Pseudomonadati; phylum Pseudomonadota; class Alphaproteobacteria; order Hyphomicrobiales; family Rhizobiaceae; genus Agrobacterium; species Agrobacterium sp. 22-221-1. The sequence goes on along the minus strand of NZ_JBNWCL010000001.1, from coordinate 616,870 downwards.
CCTCTTCGGCGGCGTCCTCGTTTTCGCCATCGGTTACATCATCACCCGCTGGTTCCAGAAGTGGCTGGACAATAACGTCATGGCGCGCGGCCAGGTGGATGCCGGGGTGCGCAACTCGGTCAAGACCGGTATCGGTTATCTCGGTATCGCGGTCGCGGCCATCTTCGGCGTGTCTTCGGCCGGTCTCAACCTCTCCAGCCTGGCGCTGGTGGCTTCGGCCCTTTCGGTCGGTATCGGTTTCGGCTTGCAGAACATCGTCTCCAACTTCGTCTCCGGCCTCATCCTGCTGGTCGAACGCCCCTTCAAGGTGGGAGACTGGGTGGTGACAGGCACGACGGAAGGCACCGTCAAGCGGCTTTCCGTGCGCGCCACCGAAATCGAAACCTTCCGCGGCCAGTCGATCATCGTGCCGAATTCGGAATTCATCAATTCCTCGGTCGGCAACTGGACACACCGCAACCGCATCATGCGTGCGGAAATTCCCGTTTCCGTCTCTTACGATTCCGATCCGCAGAAGGTGATGGATATTCTGCTGGAACTCGTGCGCGCCCAGCCGCCGGTGCTGCGCAATCCCGAGCCGCATGTGGAATTCCTGCGCTTCGGCGATTTTTCGCTGGATTTCGAACTGCGCTTCCACCTTGCCGATCTCTCCAATGGTCTTGGCGTGAAAAACGCGCTCCGTATCGCAATCCTCCAGCGCTTCCGGGAGGAGGGGATCGACATCCCGTTCCCGCAGCGCAACCTCAACATCCACGTGGAAGGTGACGCCAATCCGCAGATGCTGGCGGCGCTGCTTTCGGAGGAGGGCGACAAGGCGGTGGTGGCCCACACAGGGGCGGCATCGCCGGAGAAAGAGGCCTCGAAGAGCGAGAAGCCGACTGAGCCGAAGGATAAACCCGGCGCGAAAGCGTAGATCGCTGTTGCTTGTGGACGTCGAGTTCCGGGCAGCGGGACGAGGGGGGGCTAGGGTAGACGTATTTAGACAGCTTGCCCCCTCATCCGACCCTTCGGGCCACCTTCTCCCCGGCGGGGAGAAGAAACGAGCGGCAAGGCTGTGCTGCATTCATCCGGCGTGCTCCGCAATTTCTTCCCTGTCGCAGCACCCTATGGCCATGTCGCAATCAGGCGGCTGAACAACCCGCAAGCGCTTCATATTCCTCCCATCCAATGTCGGCGGAATAAGGCAAGGCCGGCGCTTTTCAGGGGTTCTGTAAATGAAGACACATGCACGGGCGGTGGTGATCGGTGGCGGCGTCGTTGGCGTTTCGACGCTTTATCATCTTGCCAAGAAGGGCTGGAGCGACAGCGTTCTCATCGAGCGCAAGGAGCTGACCTCGGGTTCCACCTGGCATGCGGCCGGGCTTCTGCCGCTGTTCAACATGAGCTATTCCGTTGGCCAGATTCACAAATATTCCGTGAAGTTCTATGAGGAGCTTCAGGAAGAGACCGGCATGAATGTCGGCTTCTCCAAGGTCTCGAATATCCGTCTCGCCCGCACCAAGGATCGCTGGGACGAATATATGTATTATGCCGGCATTGCTGAGACCATCGGCGTGCGCGTCAACATGTTGACGCCGGAGCAGGTGAAGGAAATCTGGCCGCTCTGCGAGACGGACGGCCTGCTCGGCGCCATCCAGCATCCGGATGACGGTTATATCCAGCCTGCCGATCTGACGCAGGCGCTTGCCAAGGGCGCGCGTGACCGCGGGGCGACCATCTATCGCAACACCACCGTCACCGCTATCGAGCAGCTGGAAGACGGTCACTGGAAGGTGACGACCGACAAGGGCGAGATCGTCGCCGAGCATATCATCTCCTGCACGGGCTCCTTTGCCCGCAAGACCGGCGAAATGGTCGGCATCAACATTCCGGTCATCCCGGTCGAGCATCAATATATCGTCACCGAGCCGCACCCGGCCATCCAGGAGCGCCGTCGCCAGGGCCTGCCGGAAATGGGCGTGCTGCGCGAATCCGACTCCGCCTGGTATATGCGCGAGGAAGCGGGCGGCCTGATCCTCGGTCCTTATGAAGTCGGCGCGCCGGTCTGTTATGTCGACGGTCCCTCCGATGACAGCGAATATGAGCTGTTCCAGGAAGAACTTGACCGCCTGATGCCGCATATCGAAACCGCCATGGTGCGCGTTCCGGCCTTCGGCGAAGTGGGCATCAAGAAGGTCTATAATGGCGCTATCGCCTATACGCCTGACGGCAACCCGATTGTCGGCCCGGCACCGGGCCTGAAGAATTTCTGGCTGAACGAAGGCCATTCCTTCGGCATCACCGCTGCCGGCGGTGCCGGCTGGCAGCTGGCCGAATGGATCGTCGATGGCGAGCCGACGCTCGACCTGATGGGTGTCGATCCGCGCCGCTTCGGCCCTTACGCTACGGAAGGCTACCTCATCGCCAAGAACGAGGAAGCCTATGCCAACGTCTTCACCATGCATTACCCGGACGAAGAGCGCTCCGCCGCCCGTCCGCTGAAGACGACGCCGGTTTATGACCGCCTGAAGAAGCTCGGCGGCGTGTTCGGCTCCGTCTATGGCTGGGAGCGTGCCAACTGGTATGCGCCGGAAGGTTATGCGCTGCGCGAGGAAGATCTCGGCGTCGGTGCGGATGTCATCACCAGCCACAATCACGCGCCGGCCTTGGATGACGGCCGTATTGTCGAGAAATGGTCGTTCCGCCGCTCGAACTATTTCGAACATGTCGGCAACGAGGTGAAGAATGTCCACCAGAATGTCGGCGTGCTCGACATGTCGGCCTTCGCGAAGATGGAGGTTTCCGGCCCCGGTGCGCGGGCATGGCTCGACAGCATTCTCGCCAATGCGGTGCCGAAGAAGCGTGGCCGTATCGCGCTCACCCATCTTCTGACGCCGAATGGCGGCGTTAAGGCGGAATTCACGGTCTATGAATGGGCGCCGGGCCGCTTCTACATGGTTTCGGCCGGCGGTCTTGAAGCGCATGACCATGACGTGCTGCGCCGCCTTGCGCCCACCGACGGTTCCGTGGTGCTGCAGCCGATCACGCAGAAATACGGCGTGCTGGTTCTTGCCGGTCCGAAGTCGCGCGATCTCCTGAAGAAGCTGACCCGCACCAGCCTTGAGAACAAGGATTTCCCCTGGCTCACCGGCAGGCAGATTTCCGTCGGCGTGGCGACGGCGCATGCGCTGCGCGTCAACTTCGTGGGCGAACTTGGCTGGGAACTGCACCACCCGATCGAGATGCAGAACTACATCTTCGACCGGCTGATGGAAGCGGGCGCCGAATTCGGCATCAAGCCCTTCGGTATCCGCGCCATGGTGTCGATGTCGCTCGAAAAATCCTATCGCAACATGGGTCGCGAGCTTTCGGTGGAATATAATGCCTATGAATCGGGTCTCGACCGCTTCCTGCGCCCGGAAAAAAGCTTCATCGGCCGCGATGCGCTGGTGGCCTACAAGGAAGCCGGCGTGAAGTGGGTGTTCTCGACGCTCACCGTGTCAGGCAATACGGATGTCGATGCGCGCGGTTCGGAAGCGATCTTCGATGAAAGCGGCGCGCTTGCGGGCCGCGCGACGAGCGGCGGTTTCGGCTGGCGTCTCGGCAAATCCGTCGCGCTCGCCATGCTCAAACCGGAATATGCGGCGGTGGGCACCAAGCTCAAGATCCGCATTCTCGGTACGTCCTACGATGCCGAAGTGGTGGAAGAAAGCCCGTTCGACACGGACAATGCGCTTCTGCGCGCCTGAGACAAAATATCCCCTCCCAAAGTCGGAATACGGCCCCCTCGTGGGCCGTATTTCCGTTTAGGTAAGCATGTGTTCAACTGCTTTTCCGGCAAAAGTGTTATTAATGATTCTGAAAAATGAGCCTGCTATCTTTCCCTGACATACGATGGGGGATCGGGGCAGAATGAATTTTCTAGGCATTACGGGCATGCAATATTCTGGCGTGCCTTTTACCAACAGCCGCATCTTGCTGGCGGAAGATACCAATGTGTTCACCCAGATGGTGAGCATGCGCCTGAAGGAACTGCTGGGCGTTACCGTGGAAGTGTGCCGCAATTTCGAGGAATTGCAGGCCTGTTACGAACATTCTCCCGAACCGGTGACGCTGGCGATTTCCAACATCAACCTGCCGGGGGCGGAAAAGGGAGAGGCGCTGGAATATCTGATCGATCTTTCGATCCCGACCATCGTTTTCACCAGCACTTTTCATGAGGCGACGCGCGAAACGCTGATCGCCAAGGATGTGGTCGATTATATTCTGAAGGACAATATTTTCGCCGTGGATATGCTGACGGAATCCGTCTGCCGCTTTCTCACCAACCATCGCCATCACGTGCTGATCGTCGATGACAGCCCGACGGCGCGGGCGCTGCTTTCGAGCCGTCTCAAGCGTTATAATTTCCGCGTCAGCCTGGCCGACAGCGGTGCGAAGGCGCTCGATATCCTGAAGGCCAATCCCGATATCGGCCTCGTGGTGACCGATTACAACATGCCCGATATTGACGGCTTCGAACTGACGCGGCGCATCCGCACCGTGCGCGGGTCGCATGAGCTGCGCATTATCGGGGTGTCTTCCTCCACCAACCGGCTGCTTTCGGCGCGGTTCCTGAAGGCGGGCGGCAATGATTTCATGCTGCGGCCCTTCATCGACGAGGAGTTTTATTGCCGGGTCAACCAGAACCTCGATACGCTGGTGCAGATACAGCTGGCGAAAGCGGGGGTAAGGCCGGCGGCCTGACCCAGGCTTTCCCCGTTAAAGCTGTGATTCCAGCGGCAGGAAGCGCATGATACCGGCGACGATGCGGCGGCTGATGGTGGCGTCGGGTTCGCGCCGGTATGTCCTTGTCCGCCCCTGTTCTTCCGTCATCCAGACGATGTGCCTGCCTTTGTCGATTTCCAGCTCGAAACTCATGGTGCGACGGATTTCGCCCGCGAATATCTCGTCCATGCGGGCAACCAGCGGAGCGGAGTTGAACACGACGCCCATTTCCGTATTGAGCGAGGCGGAACGCGGATCGAAATTGAGCGAACCGATATAGCCGGTCCTGCCATCGCGGGTGAAGGCCTTGGTATGCAGGCTCGCCTGTCCCGAGCCGCGCAGGGTGAAGTTCGACTGATCCGCCTGCGCGCGCAGCTCGTGCAGGCGCACCCCGCCGGAGAGAAGCGGTTTTCGATAGCGGGCATAACCGGCGTGCACGGCGGCCACATCCGTCGCGGCCAGCGAATTGGTGAGGATGGCGACCGACACGTCGTTTTCTGCGAGCTGTAGAAATATCCCCACGCCCTGTTTGCCGGGAATGAAATAGGGGGAGGTGATGTGCAGGCTGTCGCTTGCCGCCTGCATCAGCGGCAGCAGGCTTTCCATCAGGAAGTTATGACCCTTGCGGCGTTTGCCCGCCGCTTTTTCCGGCGGGTCGGCGAGGATATCCGCCGCCTCGACCCAGTGCAGACGGTCCGACATCAGGAAATGGTCGCGGCCATACTGGCTTTCGACGCGCTCCAGATAGGGTTTTGCCGCTTCGCTTTTCGGCAGGGCATCGAGTTCGCGGCGCAATCTGGCGAGTTTGCTCGGCCTGCGCGCCAATAGCGAACGCACGGGGACGGAAACGGCGCTGTTCCAGTAATCGTCGAAGATTTCCGTGGCGTCGGCGACGATCCTGCCGAAACCGAGAATATCGAAATCGTGGAAATTCGCCCGCTCGGCGGCGTCGAAATAGGCGTCGCCAATGTTGCGCCCGCCGACGATCACGGCCCGGCCATCGGCAATCCAGGCCTTGTTGTGCATGCGCCGGTTGACGCTTCGGAAGCGCAGCACCAGTTCGATGCTTCGATGCAGCATGTTTTCCCGCGCCCTGGTGGGGTTGAACAGTCGCAACTCGATATTCGGATGGCTGTCGATGGCGTGGAAGATGCGGTCGGAGATGGAGACGCCGAGATCGTCGAGCAGCAGGCGCACGCGCACGCCGCGATCGGCGGCGGCGATGACTTCGCGCATCATCAGCCGTCCGGTCAGGTCGGCATTCCACATGTAATACATCAGATCGAGGCTGCGCCCGGCGGCACGCGCCGCCGCCACGCGCACCGCAAAGGCATCGAGGTTGGAATGCAGCAGGCAGAGCGCATTTTTCTCGTTCCAGCCGTTTCTTATCGATTGCCAGTGCCGGTCCAGCGTCGTTGCGTCTTCGGCAAGGGGCAGGGCGGTGGAAGGACGCTTTGGAATGGCCTTTTCCCGCTGTTTGCCGATGACGACAAACAGGCTCGGCCCGATGACCATAAGAAGAATGACGATGAAGACCGTAAATGCAGTCACTTGTTTTGATCGCTCCCGGCCCGAAGAGTATCAGGCGGGATGAAAACGCGCGAGCGGATAAAGCGTTCACGGCACCTCGTGCCATCGGCGTGAAAAAGGCGCATTTTCCACGCGCCGAAAAGGCTTGTGAATAACATAAGTGTGTGCTTATGTGTTGTCATGACAGAGAACGATATTTTCCGGGCGCTTGCCGATCCGACGCGCCGCGCCATTTTCGAAAAGCTGGCGGATGGCGCCATGAACGCTTCCGCCTTGCGTGAGGGGATCGAGATCAGCCAGCCGGCCATGTCGCAGCATCTTTCAGTGTTGCGTGGGGCAGGGCTGGTGGTCGAGAAGCGGCAGGGCCGTTTCGTCAATTATGAAGTGGATCCGGACGGGCTGACGCGCATTGCGGCCTGGCTCGGCAAATATCGCGCCTACTGGCCGCAGCGCATTGAGGCTCTCAAACTCCTGCTGAAGGATATGGACCAATGAACAGGCAGACACCGGAAGCGCCGAAAAACGGCATCGAGCTTGAATATGATCTGGACGAGCCGCCGCAAAAGGTCTGGCGCGCCATCAGCATTCCGGCGTTTCGTGAAAACTGGCTGCCGAAGGAGGCTTTGGCGGAGCCCGATGCAATCGATATCAAGCCCGGCGAAGAGGTACGCTACCGGCTGCGCGAGGATAATCCGCCATTTCTGGAAAGCACCGTCACCTTCAGGATCGCGGCGAATGCCCATGGCGGCACCAGCCTGCGCATCATTCATGACCTGCCCGTCAATACCGGCCGGATGATAAAAGCCGCCGCAAACCACAACGGTTCGCCGATCAAGCTCGCCGCCTGATCCGGAACGTTCCCCGACATTTCAACGACAGGAGTTCGCCGATGCGCGAAGCGATGCAACTCGTCCCTATGGTAGTCGAACAATCGTCAAGGGGAGAAAGGTCTTTCGATATCTATTCCCGCCTGCTGCGGGAAAGGATCATCTTCCTCAACGGTGAGGTGAACGATGCGGTTTCGGCGCTGGTCTGCGCGCAATTGCTGTTTCTCGAGGCGGAAAACCCGAAGAAACCGATCCATCTCTATATCAATTCGCCGGGCGGTGTGGTGACCAGCGGTCTCGCCATGTATGACACCATGCATTATATCCGCGCACCGGTTCATACGCTCTGCATGGGAACGGCCCGCTCCATGGGATCGTTTCTGCTGATGGCGGGTGAACCGGGCGAGCGGAGCGCCCTTCCCAATGCCAGCATCCACATTCATCAACCGCTGGGCGGTTTCCAGGGACAGGCGTCGGACATGCTGATCCATGCCGAAGAGATGCGGCAGACCAAGCACCGTATGACACGGCTTTATTCCGAACATTGCAAACACAGCTATGAAAAATTCGAAGCGGCCATGGACCGGGATTTCTTCATGACGGCGGAGCAAGCTCTGGAATGGGGCCTGATCGATCGCATTCTGGGCGTTCGTGAGAATGTCGCGGCATAAGGCCGGACGCTTATTCGGATTTCCTGCTGATATTGGCGCCCACAGGCAGGACCTCCAGACTGCGCCGGTCCAATTGTGCAAGTACCTCGCCGAAACCGAAGCGGGATGTCCAGCCCAGACCCTCTGTGGCGCGGGCGGGCGAATAGATCCGGTCAATCGTTTCAGGCAGCGCCCATCCCTTTTGCGCGAATGCGTCGGCGAGGGCCGGGGTCCGCTGCCGGAGAACGGAAGCGGCATCCTTGGCGAGGCTGTCGCAGTCATCGGCGGAAAACGGGGTGATCGCCGATATGATATAGCGCTGGAAATCGTCTCCCGCATTGGTCAGCGCCAGCACATGGGCATCGGCGACATCGCGGATATCGACACCGCGATGCAGCCTGTAGGCCGCCATCACGTCGGCGGGCTCCGGGAAACTTCTGGACATGCGAAGCACGCGCACGGCGAGATGTGGGTCCGCCATTTCCTCTAGTATCTGCTCGGCTTCGAGTTTGGTGCGGTGATAGATGCTTTTCGGCCTGGGCGGCGTCTCTTCATCGATGAAGGTGCATGACGCTGCACACACCGCGTGTCCGTAAAGCGCCGTGGTGCTGGTGAAGACCAGCCGCGGCACGCCCGCCGCCATCGCCGCTTCCGCCACCATACGGGTTCCCTCGACATTGATGCGCTGGAGTTCCGTGTCCGGGACAATGCCGACATGCGGAGCGTGGAGCGCTGCCGTATGGATCACCGCATGCTCGCAAGCTTGGGGCTGGAATCACTTCAATACTGTGATGTCTCGAGTTCCAGGGAATTGGATGAACTGCGGCGTGATGATCCTGTTCTACGGAGGCGGGTCGAACGGTTGCTTGAGGTCGAGCTATTGCAGGCGACGACAATCATCCAAGCCCGGAGGCCGGAAGTGGAAGATATTGCACGAGCCATCGCAAATCGCGGCATGGTCTGGGGACGTGAGGTGATGGATATCGTTTCTAAGCCAAAGGGGATGGGGTAGGGTGATTCACGCTGGCATGTAAAATTGCCGGGGAACTGAGCCGGTGTCACTTCTCAGTGCCAATCACTTCAGGGCGCCATGAACCTGAGAAATAGCCCGGGTCAGGACACAGCAAGCGCCATATTTGACCACTCTCTCTACAGCGAAACTTACGCTCGGTCGGTTCAAAAAAAATAGTCTTATCTTCTACGATTTCTTCGCAATCTCCTCTTTTTACTTGCTCTTCGAGCCAGGCTAAAAATCGCCGATATTCGCTTAAGCTTCTGAAGGAGGAAATTTCTTCCCAGTCACAGTTTTTCATTGTTTTATCCAGTCGGGATTCAATGGGTTGATCGATCGATCGAAATAGATTTGATTACCGCCGCCGCCGAGCGCCCTCTGTAGGGCCGCAACTCCCTCAAACAATTTCGTGCCTGGAGGCACCTCCATTTCGACTATTCACGTCGCTTTATTACCCCAATTTTGATCGAGTGCACTATCGATAACAGATTGCAAGGGCCCCCTAGGCTTTGCCGTAGTTCAGTAACCGCCTGCGGGGTTTCCATCGTCACTGATCACGCGATAGAGGGTCGTGGGCTTGATCGTCACCACTTCGTCATAGGTTCTTGCTTCTAAACGTCTGCGCGATGTCATTTGGAAGCGGCCCTTTGTTTAAGAGATTATATTTTGCTACTAACATCCTTGCTTATCGAATACTCGGTCGCCTCTTTCGACAACCACTTGCCAGCGGTTGTTTCGTAGAGTCGCAAAGCTCCACTTGCGATGACCTTCCCGGTGAGTTTGGCGCCCGATGCAACGAATGCGGGGCTTGGTGTCAGAAGAAAAACTTCATCTGCAGTTTTGATTGCTCCCGGGGTGTCACTGTAGAAGATTTTCCGGCGGAAGTCGCTGAAGCTTGTCTCGAGGAAACCTGTAACATCTGCTGCACCAAGTTCCCCGTAGATGCCACCCGCGTTGGATGGTGTTGAATTCACCTTTCAATACCCGGAAGTAGACGTTAGTGCCTCGGCGAGTTTCGTCCTTAAAAGTCGGAATTCTCATAAGTATCTGAATATTATTATTTTTTAATTATTGTTGCAGAATTGGATAGCTTGGCGCACCGCAGCCGTAGACAATCGCTGGGCGGTTTTCCGGGCTACGGTCAATTCTGGCGATCGAATTTTCTCGACTACGTGACAGTCGACCACCATATCTCTTCGAACGAATAGTATTTCTTCTTAAGAGCAGACAAGCGAACAGTAGATTGATCACCAAAGGACCTAGCAATGACATCAGTATCACAAAAGAAAATATCTCTTCCAAAGCCGTCGACTTGAACGAACTCCACGGATTCGGGGAGGGACAGGCCTTCTCCATCCAAGCATGTAATAGCTATTGGATACTTTACGCAGAGGTATAAAATTACGTCAGATCTTCTGATGAATCGCGCCCAATTTTCAATACCATTGTCATAGTCGACATCTGCACCAAAATAATTACTAATATAATTAGCCACCTCGGGGAACTGGTGCGTCCAAGAAGCGCTTTTTTTCGAGGCCTTATTTAATATAGACGAAAAATCTATCATTGTTTTGGGGTCCCAGGTGTGCCGTGTATCATTCCGGAATTCGTCCTATAGATATTCAGTATGTTTGTTGGATTCCCAGTTCCCGCGTGTACCCCGATAGGATGATCGAACGCAATTACCGCTTTATTGCCAACCCAAAGCCCTGCTTCATCTGCGTAAGCTGCAGAATCGAGAACGAGCCTCGAGTCATTTATGCTGTTGAAGAACTGGCTCTTTCCTGAGCCGATATTACCCGTCGCGTGTATGTTGTTCTGTCCGATATATGAATATTTTCCATTAGTTAGGTATCCGTGTCGTAGGTCACTCTTGATGAGTGGCGCGGTAAAGCCGGGGATTGTCAAATTTCCAGCAAGTTGAGTATTGGGGATTCCTTGAATAGCCTCTTTCGACAACCATTTTCCAACGGTTGTTTCATAGAGACGCAAAGCTCCGCTTGTGATGACTTCGCCCGTCAGTTTGACGCCGGACGCGAGGAAGGCGGGGCTTGGTGTCAAAAGGAATACGTCGTCTGCGGTTTCGATTGCTCCCGGGTTATTGCTGTAGAAGACTTTCCGGCGAACGTCGCTGAAGCTTATCTCCAGAAATCCCGTTACATCGGCTGCACCAAACTCCCCATAAATCCCTCCAGCGTTGGACGGATTGGAGGCTACGACATGTTCCAAGACGTTAACGAGCGCAATTTCACCGACCGTGTCATAGCAGAGCTCATAGATGAACATGGCGGTGGAGATTTTCGCCTTGGTCTTTTCGATCTCGAGCGACAGTGCAGCGGGATTGATCGTGAGGTCGCCGGAAAGCGCCTTGTCGAGCAGCCCTTGTAATTGAGGCACCAACGTTTCGAGTTCGGACTTCGCGTTGGAAACTGCGATCTCGGCCTGGCGCATGCCCTCGGCATTCTGTGTCTGGAATTTCACCTCGCAACCGAAGCCATTGGTTTCGCAGCCTTCCCGTCTTATCAGCGGTTCGCCTGTCGAAAAATCAAGCCTTATACCGTTTGCAATTGCGGCCTTGATTTCAGCCGGGACCTTGCTCGCCGAACCATAGAAACCAACCGCGTCGTTCCAGACACGCTGGCTTGAGACGAATTGCTGGATCTCTGGTGCCTCCATCGCCCGTGATGCTTCAGCCGGCGTCAGACCATTAGCCAACAGACGCCGATAATAATCGACATTCTCTGGGCCTTCCGCAGCGATGGCTTCCGGAATGGTGGCATTCATCGCCCTGTTGTAGTTCTGAATCGCCTTGATGTTTTCGCCGAACTCGATCAGGTTCTGCACATCGAGCTCACCCGACAGCTTGGTGTAGCTGTCCTCGGTGATTTCCTGATACTTCGAGGCATCCTTGTTGATAGAGGCAAGTAGCTGCTGGGCTGCCGCCTTGTCCGCCTCCGTCCCGGCAACGCCATCCTTATCCGCATCGCGAATGGTGACGTTCAGATCACCGGAGGCATCAAGCGTCGTGCGGGTCTCACCCTGTTTGTCCTTTTTCTCATACGAGAAACCGACAGAGTTCAGCCCACCGCCGCTCATGCCGATCGAACCGCCAACATTCTTGTACTGGTCGGTGTCCTTCAGGTCGGCCACCGTAAGCGTGCCGGTATCGAGGTTGATATCGCCATCGGTGGCTTGAAGCAGCGCACCGACCAGCGTGGCGTCTTCGGCAACCTTAATGTCGATACCCTGAGCCGCGACAATCCCCGAGCCGGAAGACCATGCCTTGAAGCCGTCCTCCTTCGAGCCGCGAACACTCCAGTCGGCCGGGTTCACGCCAACCGTCAGGCCGAAGGAGAAGCCGTCCCGCCAGCCCTGAGCCTGTGGCGAGAGGATGGTGAGATCGCGCCCGACATCGAGATCGACCGTCCTGCCGATGATGTTGCCGCCGAGAAGCGACGTATCGCGGCCCGATGTCAGCGAGACGTTTCCGGCGGCGGTGATGGAGGCATTCGTCAGCGTCTCGTCATAGCCCTTCGACTTGCCGATATCGAAGCCGATCGAGGACAGGGAGAGTTGCAGACCGAAGGAGGATGACTTGTCTTTGGCATAATCGACAAGCGCCGCCATGAGGATATCGCGGCCGGCATCGATGGTGACATCGCCGCCGGAGACCATCTTCGTGCCCTGATCCAGAATGACGTCCAGCCCGGCTTTCATGACGATATCGCCGCCAGCCGTCAGTTCGGAAATCTGGCTCTCACTCCAGCGCTGCTCGCTCTTCCAGACCGACAGGTTGATGCCAAAATTCTTGGCCGAGAAATTGCCGTTTTCGTCCGTGAACTGCGATAGTGGATTGAGGCGGTCGTTTAGTCCTTTGCCAACCGCCGCCCCACCGCCATCGATACCCAATTTGCCGAGTTCGGACGCTGGTTTTCCGAAGACGGAAGCACCGGTGGTCGCCAGATTGACAACAGCCAGCCCAGCCGCAAGTCCATTGTCGGCATTGGCAAGCGTTGCGAGTTTCGCCGTGATCGGATTGATGCCGGCAAGGCCAGACAGGATCTGGCCGCCGGAGCCGCCCTTCAGCGCAGCATCTATGCCGGCCGATCCGGGGAAGCTGAGGCCGACGTAAAAACCCTTCTCCGTGAAATAAAGCGCATCCTGCGCCGCTTCCAGCCGGATCGTGTCATCGGTATTCATCAGAAGGTCGTTGGCGGCGGCGATCTTCACACCCGTACCGGTGATCGGACCCTTGGCGTTGAGTGAGACATCATTGCCCGAAAGGCGGGTGACGGTCGTATCGACATCGTTCCACGCCTGCTTGACCGAACCCCAGCCCAGACCCTTGAAACCCCATTCCTTGTAGCGGTTCTCGACTTCCTCACTGACGGCACCCATGTGGATTTTACCGGTGGCGTCGATCGAGAGCTTGTCGAAGGCGCTGACCAGCGCGCCGTTCAGAAGAACATCGCCGGGAGCGGTTCCCTTCGCGCACAGGCTGCCACCGTCGCATACGCCGTAGCCGGCAAGGATCGAGACATCGCCAACCAACGACTGGGCACTGGCTTCTGCTGTAGTGATCTCGTTGCGCAGCACCGTAATGCCCGACAGGAAGCCGCGCTTCTTGTAATCTTCGGCGACGAAACTGTCCTTCAGCGTCTCGAAGGTTACATCGCGACCGGCCGCCAGCAGCATGTCGGTGACGGAGCCGAGTGTACCGCCGCTATTGACGATATCCCGGTCGGCGATGACGGTCAGATCCCGTCCGGCCGTGATGGATGCAACATTATAATCGGTACGCAGGGTACCGCAGGCCTTGCCGACACAACCGTCCTGTGAATCGACGGTGCGGGTGTAGCGCTCTGTTTCGTTGATCAGCGAGCCGCCGATCCTCAGATCGATGTCGCCGGCCGAGGCAAGCGTGCCGCCCCGGTTCAAAAGATCGCCATCGGTCGCCATGAACAGCGTGCCGGCCGAGATGAGGCCGCTGTCGCCGCGCCCACCGGCAAGTGCGCGGTCACGCTCATCGAGGTCGATCAGACGCTGGTTAAGGATAGAGGAGGCGGAAATCGAGGCGAGCCCGGAGGCCACAATCGCGCCGCTGTTGTTGAGCTTCCCGTCAATATCGATCAGGAGATCGTCGGCAGCGATCAGGCCGGCGCCGCGCCCGCCACGGAGCAGTTCGTCCTGCGAGGGCAGGTAAAGGCGCGGAACAAGCACCGGCTTGCCGTCGATGATGCGGGTTTCATGCCACACGATCGGCTTTTCGAGAGCAGCGCGCTGCGCCTCGGTCAAGGCCACGCCGTATTGCGCGCCGGTGCTCGCCGCGAATTCCGCAGCGTTGCGGTAAAGCTGCTCCCGTTGCTCTTCCACAGAGAGGGACGGATCGACGACCAGATGCGTACCAGCCTGCTGGCGGGCCGCCTCGGCGAGAGCCTTGGCTTCCGCGACCGGATCCGCATAGAAGGTGAGCGCCGCGCCATCTATGCGCGCCGAGCCGAGAAGGCGCGCAGCTTCGGTCGAGCCGGTAACGCGCACGAGGTTGCCGAAATCGGAGGCGTTGACGCTGTGCAGGTTTCGCGCTTCGAAAGCCCCAAGGTCAAGAGGCGGAACCGAGACATCATCGAGCACGAAGTTGACGATGCCCAACTGGCCTGCGGCACCGCCAATAGCCGAACCGACATTGCCACTGATGCCAACAGGCGTCGTGCCGCTATAATTGCCGAAACCGGAACCATCGATACCGCCGGGCGTGCCGAGGCCGTTTTGCAATTCTCCCGCCTCGATGGACACGAGGCTTCCCGAAAGCGTGCCGCGATTGGTGATCGCAGCGCCGCCGCCGATCATCAGAGAGCCGCCAGACTTTATCATGGAGCCGACACCGACCGTGGCCGTGCCGACATATGTTTTCGTGGCGTTGCCGTAGGGTCCACTTCCTACTTCGGCCATACGGCTGCCGATCATGATCACGTCGGGAATGTTGTTTGGATCGATACCGAGTGCAGCCAGATCAAGCAGACTTGCCGCGTCCGCGTATTCGATGACCTGGACGGCGCCTCCGTTTATCACGCCATCCTTGTATTTCTGTTTGCCCGAATAGGTGATCGTCACCGGAGACTTGCCCTTGGAAATGACAATCATCCGGTTGCCGCCTTCAGCGCGTTCGGCAAGCGCCGGGTCCTTAAAAACGGCGGGGTTGAATTGTGCCACGAGCCATCGCGGATCCGCACCGACCGGCGCATGAAACTTGCCCGACCCGCTATCCATGAAACTCCGGACACCGCCCCATTGCACTCGATAGTGATCGACATTGCTGGTGACCATATCGTTGAGGATACGGTTCACGTCGATGGAGAGGTCCTTGACCGCGAGGATACGACCTTCGCGGTTTTCAAGGGCGTCGCCTGAAATCGCCATGTTTGCGCCGGCGCGGATCGTTCCGGGTAGTCGAACACGAACAATCCCGGAGAACTCGTCGCGCGTGGCAGTCATCGTCCCCCAGTACCGCGCAGGGCTACTGGTGCGCTCGGTCGCATAGAGAATGCTGAGATCACCGAGCTGGTAATAGTCCTGCGCGCTGTCCGTTCCGTCCAGCGCGGTGTTGATCAGTGTCGCGGCTTTGATCTGCATGTCGGCTCCGCTTTCGATGCGGGCCGACGCGTTGGTCAGCGTTGCCAGGACCTCAATTGCAAGATTGCCTCCAGCGAATATACGACCAAGGCTGTTATCGAGATTGCCGCGAACCTCAAGGATCATGTTGCCGCTGGATTTGATTGCGGCATTGGTCCCGACATTGGCGAGCGATGCGGCCTGGGCTTTCAATCCCGCTCCGGCATGGATCAGCGCTTCGTTTGTCAGCAGGCCGCCAACCATAACGTTCAGTGTTCCGGGTGTCAGGATCGAACCAAGATTGTGCAGGTTTCCAATGACATTGGTCTCTATCGCGCCGGCATCGATTTTACCTGTGGCGCCGTTGACAAGATTGCCCTTGATATCGAGACCAAGCTTGCCGGCAACGGTAAGCAACCCGGCATTCGTGAAGGACGAGCCAAGGATGAGGTCGAGATTGCGCGCCACCAGGCGGGCAGACGAAGAGCCGGGAATATAGCTGTAAGTCTGAAGACGCAGGTTTCCTCCGGCCTCGATTGATCCGCTGTTACCAAGGCTCGTTGCCGCTGAAAGCAGGGCACCGTTGGCCGAAACGATCTGACCGAGATTGGAGAGAGTTCCGGAGAGGTTTACGGTCAATTCGCCAACGGGTACGGGGCCATTTTCTGTCTGGCGTGTCGAGCCGGCATAGATACGCCCCATCTGCTGGTTATCAAGCTTCTCAGCCGAAACTGAAAACCCCTCTCTACCTTGCAGAAGACCGGAATTCGACAAAGTCGTGTCTGCCGAAAGCGTTAGCGCGCGATTGGAAGCGATTGAACCTGCATTGTTGGTGATGCCGCGCGAGGTTAGAATGGTTATGTCGCCGTTGCTGGCGATACTTGAACCAGCGCCACTGTTGATCAGATCGGCTACAGTCAGTTCCAGATCGCCGGCGGCATGGATAGAACCGCTATTGGCAAGAAGGCCGGAAACGGTGGCACTCAGCGTCGTCTCGGAAACGAGTTTGCCGAGATTGACGAGATCACCAACGACCTTCGTCTCGATCACCTTGGCGACGATTTCGCCGCTTGCCCCATTTCGCGCACCCTGTGCCGCTTGCAGAGTCAGCGCTCCAGGCGTGGCGATCAGACCTGCATTGCGTAAGGATCCAGACAGGATGATATTTGCGTTTGCCGCAACCAACTCTGCCGCAGGAGAATTCGAAACGTAGGAAACCGCTTCCAGGCGCAGCGTGGATGACCTCGCCTGGACGACACCGTCGTTGAGGACACTTCCCGCAGTGACAATGCCGAGCGTTTCTCCACTGACCATCTGACCAAGATTGGTCAGGTCTCCAGCATCCAGCTTGATGTCTATCCGTCCTGCATGGATCTTGCCGGTTTCGAGATTGGTCAGTGCCGAGGCCGTAACCCCAAGGTCAGACCGTCCGAGCAGCAGACCGGCATTAGTGAGAGAGCCGGATGCGGCGATCTCGAAACTTCCATTGGCCTGGAGAGTGCCGAACAGGTTGGCGAGGTGACCGGACGTGATCGAAAGATTTCCATGTGTTCCGATCAATGCTGTTGCGCCGGAGTTGAGGAGATCAGCCGCCACGAGAGTGAGGTCTGCATTGGAGCTGATCGTACCGGTGTTCGTGATCGCGCCATCGGCGCTGATATCGACGGTCTCGAGTGCGCTAATCGCTCCGTTGTTGCGGAGCTCGCTTCCGAGGATCAGCACTGCCATCCGGGCAGCCAATTGGGCCCCCTGCGAGTTGGCGATATAATTTACGGCATCGAGTTCAAGTTCACCTGCTGCGGTGATCTTTCCATCGTTTGTTATGCTTCCGTTAGAAAGAAGCGTAAGCGTCGTTTCGGAGAGGAGGCTTCCCAGATTGGTGAGATTGCCTTCGGTCGTTATCCTGAGCGTCCCGGCCTTGATGACACCCGTTGCATCAACGATAGCCTGCTGAGCGTTGATCGCGAGCTGGCCGCTTGAAAGGAGTACGCCGGCATTCCTGAAGTTGCGGACATCGAACAGGCGATCGCCCGTCGTGAACACACCGGTGTTCGAAATGGCCAGATCCCGGAATGCCATCGCAAGCGCAGGATAGCCCGCGGTATCGATCCGGGTGCCGATGGTTAGCTGTTCAGCCGCATTGATGAAGACGGGAGACGTCTTTTTGAACTGGGTGCCATCACCGATCTCGACATTGGTTGCCGTGATCGAACCCTGTTTTCCCGGTTCGAACCAGGTCGATGTCAGCGTCACATCCTTCGCCCGGATGTCGATGTTCGGCGCAACAAGGGTCGCCGTGTCGGTGGCAAGTTTGTCTGTCGCACGCAGGTTCATATTGCCGACGCTGGCGATAATGCCGGACAGAGAAGCGTTACCGCCCGTTTCCACCGTCATCACACCGCCGGATTTGAGGACAGCGGCGGAAACGATGTCGGCACTCGCAACGATGGAAAGGCCGCGCCCGCCTTCTACGGTCGCCGTATCGAGCAGGGAAACATCGCGGGCAGTGATGGAGATTTCTCCCTGGGCCGCGAGATCGCGCGCAATCTGAAGCGCGCCTGCTGCACGCAGGTCGGCGTTGCCCGCTACACCGCCCGACACCATCTGAATCTGACCGGCGGAGACAAGCGAAAGTGCGCCCGGCAGGAGTGCGCCATTGGCATCGAGCGTACCAAGGGCCTGTATGTTGCCAGTCAGCGAAATACCTGTGTTCAGATCGCTGGAAAGTGCTGCAATCGATGCCGCGCGTACAACGCCTGCCGCGCTCGAAACGATTCCCTGGCCCGCGGCATCGCCGGCGATGGCCGTCGTTTTGCCCGTTGAACCATCCGTGCGATTGGAGCCGGCCTTGAGGTCGATACGACCTCGCGCATCGATCAGGCCATCGATCCGGATTGACTTTGCATCAAGCCGAATCTCGTCCGGCGACTGGCCGTCGGCGGCCGAAACACCGGTACCGGAAATGGTGATGTCGCCGGATCTGGTTTCCAGTCCCACCGTGCCGGCATTGTAGTCGATAAGCGGGATTCCGGTGGTCAGCGTCGCGCGACCGGTGTTGATAAATCCGCACCCCATGCAATCAATGCCATTGGGATTAGCCACGATCACGTCGGCCTTTGAACCAAAGACCTCTGTCACGCCATTGAGGTTGGAACGTCTGCTGCCGGTTACTTCGTTGACGATGATCTTGGCGGAGCCGCCACCGACCAGATTGGGGTTGGATTCAACCTTGCCGCCGATGATGGAGGTTCCGCCAAGCCCGGAATTGTTCAGGATCAGCCCGCGCGTATCGATATTGTACTCGCGTAATTTGTTGTGACTGACGCCGCCGCTCGAAGGCTTGACGATGTTCAGCGTCGGCGTTCCGTTGCCCGAAGACGTTACATTTGGACGAAACTCAATTGGCGCGGTCGGATCTGTGATGACCTGCGCGCTGGCGGGTGCAAATGAACCGGCGATCGTCGTCAGCACAAGGCTGACCGACGTCACCAATGCGGTCGCTTTTTTGACCAGCTTGCCCGGCTTGGACTTGCGGATCAGCACTTTGACCATCATCGTTTTCATTCGGATACTCCCACCAGCACGGGCAATTGAGTTCATGTTCGGGTAGGCGCAAACCGCGCCGTCAGCAGTTCTTTATGAGGACGGTCCAGATATATTGCGTGGTCCATCCCGGATGGCGGTAAACCGGGCGAGATGTTTCGCTCATGTCTGCGATGGTCGCCCCCGGTCGGCATTTTTCGAGGACGGCCTTTTTGCAGGATTGCTCCGTCGGGGTGACGATCGAATTGGTGCACGTCGCCGACATGATCTTTTCGCCGTTCAGTGTCGCGACCGGCTGCGGATCGGTGGGCCGGCAGCCGGCAGCCAGGACCAGCGAGAGGAAAACGGGAAGGAAACGCGTCATCTTCCAACAAGCCATTATTTTATTCCTTGCGACTGCCGTGCGTGCCGGAAGGCGATAGCTGCCTCAAGGAACGCGCGCGAACGCGACACTTCACCGGCAATCTCCTCGTCAAAACCGCGGATCAGCAATTTGCGATAGATATCCGAAGCGTCCGGGTCGTTTTTCACCGAGACCGGCAACGCTGCCTTCTGCGCGCGACCGTAGGCCGCGACATCCCGCAGATTGTCGAAGAAGCCCGTATATTTGTTTCTGACCGCCGGACTGTAGCCGACAAGGGTGCCGTTGCGCCTGAAATAGGCGCAATCGTCGTTTTCAGGCGGCATCTGCCGGCGGGCGATTGTCAATCGATTTGCCTCATCGATCATCGTGCAAAACGCCTGTGCATTGCGCAGATTCGCTTGTTCGATTTTTTCCCGCCTGGCTGCCTGTTCAGCAGACGGAGCAGCCCCCTGACATCCGACAAGTCCAATCAGGCTGAATGCGATCAACGCCTTGCCGACAAATGTAACGCGCATGTCTTACCTCGCGCCCGATGCCAGATATTGCCGACCGCGACCCGTCGCTACGGCCGCGTGAGAGAAAGCTGCGGTGTCCGCGGCTGCG
This sequence comes from Agrobacterium sp. 22-221-1, assembly GCF_053522445.1. Classification (NCBI taxonomy): domain Bacteria; kingdom Pseudomonadati; phylum Pseudomonadota; class Alphaproteobacteria; order Hyphomicrobiales; family Rhizobiaceae; genus Agrobacterium; species Agrobacterium sp. 22-221-1. Next base: position 596,986 of record NZ_JBNWCL010000001.1, on the reverse strand, counting down.
GCAACCTCGGCCTCCTTGAACCCGCGAAGAATCATCTTCCGATAAACGATTGCTCCATCCTCGGATTTCAGATGGGCTGGTATTTGCGCTTTCTTTGCGCGTTCCTCGTTGGTCGCCTTTTCCGCCGCCTGGGCGAGTGCAACGACGCCGCCAATCGGCACGGGGATCCCGTTGAAGGCAAAATTCGGTAAAGGCGTCGGGCGGCCGTCGAAACCCACAAGAGTATTGTTCCTGCGCATATAGGCGCAGTCGGGTGCATGTAATGGCTTCTCGTCCACCTTGGTCCTGCGCTGATTGAGCAAATCCACCAGTCCGCAATCCGCCTTGGCGACTCGATCATTCTCGCGATTGTATTCGTCCTGTTTCGCCTGTTGCTCCGGAGAAAGCGGCTTCGCCGTCTGGCAACCCGCCAACAAAAGTGCAGCCCCCGCCGCGATAAAAATCGTCGTGATCTTCATGGTCCCTCTCGAAATTCAATGTGATCGATCAATTTGCTTCCACGGCCTGAGCCGGTTTCCAGTTGCGGGCACGCGCCTGCGCATCCTCGATCTCTGTCGGTGTCATGCTCGCTGTCAGGCGCTCGAGAGCGGCACGCGCGCCGGGATGTCCGCGTTCATTGGCGAGATTGTAATAGAGGTGGGCACGGATCGGATCGGCAGCCACACCTTCACCTTTTTCCAGCATCTCGGCGAAACCGTAGAGCGAGACCGGGTTTCCGAGCGACGCGCCCTGTTCGAACAGCTTCACCGCCCTGGCGAGATCCTGTTCGGTTCCGGTACCGGTGCGAAGAAGTGCCGCCTCCATGTTGCGCGCGCCCGTATGCCCATTTTGCGAGGCCTTCTCGTAATAACCGAAGGCACTTGCGGCATCCTTGGCGCGACCGAGACCATCGAGAGCAAGACCTGCGCAATTGAACTGCGCTTCCAGATTACCGAGATCGGCAGCCTTGCAGATCAGTTCAGCCGCGGCAGCAAAATCCTGGCGGACATTTTCGCCGCGAAGATGCATGAGCCCCAACCGGTTCATCGCCGCAGCCGAACCCTTTTCCGCCGCAGCAATATAAAGAGCCCGCGCTTTCACCGCGTCGGGCGTAAAACCCACACCAAGCTCGACCATGCGCGCCAGATGAAAGCCGGCTTCTCCATCGCCCTTGTCAAAACCGTCGGCAAAAGCCTTTGCCGCATTGGAAAAATCCTTCTTTTCCAGAAGCGCCTTGCCATCTTCAAGCGGGCCAGCCGATGCGGGTTGCGCCAAACCCAGGGCTCCCATAAGGGCGATAAGCGCCAAAGAGGTGAGGGTGGGGCGGCGGTATAGCGTGTTGCGCATGGATCGAACTCCGTGATCGGGATTTTCCGGGTCATGCCCGGGAGCAATTTCGTCTTTTTCCGGCGCCGTGAGTTTGGGCGTCACGGCGAACAGGAATGGTGATTTCCGGTGAATTCGGCCTGCCATCATCTACCCACCATCCCCGGGAAGAGCCCGATGGAGTCGAGGCCGAACGGGTATTCCTCGCCTGCCGTTTCCTTGAAGGTTTCGATACCTGAGGTCGCAAAGACACCATCTCGCGCCCGCAGCGTGCCCGCAGTCACCTGAACCGGACGGAAGGCATTGATCGTGATACTGCCCTGGGGCGCCTCAAAAACGCCGCCCTGATCACCGGTCCCGATCCACGCGGTCGATCCACCCCAGAAATTGTAGAGGCCGGTTGGACGCTGAACAACGGTCGGGATCGAGCCCCCCTCCAGCACCACAGAGGGAGCACTCGCGTTGATGCTGCCGTAACTGACGATCTGGCCATATCTGTTCAGGATTGAGGATGAGGCGCGCAATTCGATATTGCCGTTGGCATTGATGGCGCCACCCGAAACATTTGTCGTGGACGAGCCATAACCGATGCAGGTCAACCTGCAGCGCTTGACGAACTGCAGGGAGCCGGACAGGCCGCCCTCATTAAGAATGCTTGTCCCGTCAATCAGCACCGATCCTGTATTGGCATTGATCGAGCTGCCGCGGTTGACGACGTTTCCACCGGCCTTCATCGCGACACTGTCACCGATGATATATGCCTGCTGGCCCGGCACCCGTTGTTGACCATAATCCAGGCTGATGGTTTCGATCGTTTCGCGCGATTGCCAGAGTGTGTACCAGAGCCGCTTGCCGTCGTCCTTCTGGTAGTGCCAGACACCTTCGCCGTTAAGGACCTCGGCGATATTGAGGATGTCTCCACCAGCCTCGACAATGGCCTTGTTATTCGAGAGCAGCCTGCCAGTATTATTAATGATCGTGCCTTCGGCGCGGACATCGAGATCACCCTTCGCACCGAATACGATTGCGAGCTGATCGGCATTCTCGGTTAGAAGCGCGATATCACCCGCAGCCTTGAGTGTAGCGGCACCTTTGGAGTCTGCATTCGCTCCGTCGCGGCTGCTGCCGCTCATCAAAACACCGGTATTTGTGATGTCACCCGTTCCGGCAAGAAGCGTCAATGCGCCGTTGATGGCTTCGATTTTGCTTTGAGGCTGACCGGCCATTGAGCGGGCCTCTATCGAGCCTGCGTTAATGTGGACATTGTTCTTCGCTTCAATTGATCCGCTCGTCGTGACCTTGCCGGACGCATCGATCACGAAATCGCCGAATGCCGCGAGCCCGTTGCCCGCGTGGCTGACACCTGCGCCATTGCTGGTGGCGCGGATGCGGACCGTATTGGCCTTCAGCGTTCCGCGCGAGGTTATTTCAATGGCGACATAGTTGTCGTTGCTTCCCTCGTCTGTCATCCGTCCCCAGTTCTCGAGATCGGAGTTCGGCACGATCGCTGAATCGTATTCGACGGAACTGCCGCCGGCGGTCAGTTCTATAGACGAGCGCAATTGGGGGGAGCTGTTTTCGACAGGGCCGTCGACGCGGATGCGGCCTGCCAGCAAATGCAGGGTAGACATTGCGCCGGAAAGGCCTCCCGCGCCGATATCGATCATGCCGCCCTCTGTCTTGAGCACCACATTATCCTGAAAGGAGCCGGATGTGATCTGCCGGCTCACGACAGACGCCTTGCCGGTGGAAAGCACGACACCTCCGGTATTGCGGAAGCTTGCCCCGTCGACCGAAATGCCGTTCGGATTCGCAACGATGACATGGGCTCGGGCACCCAGCACATCAAGCGGACCGTTAAGGTTCGAGATGCGGGAGGAGGTTACCTCGTTCAGGATTGTGCGTGCGTTGACTGTCCGGTTGTCGAGATTGACACCGAGAGAGTTGACGGAAAATTCCGTGTAAGTGTTGTGGCTGATGGCGGATGTCGGGTTGCCGACTGGTGCGATCTGGACGTTTGTAGCGCCGCTGGTGGCGTCGACACTGGTGGTCGTATTGCTGCCACCGTCGGGAACGACCTGCGCGAAGGCGGGGAGCGCCACGCCGCAAAGCAGCAAGGACAGACTAGCTGCCACGGAATGCTTCATGTTTACCAACCGGAACTTACGTCTCATCTGGAGATGGACTCCCCTGTCTTGCTCGTCAGCCCTGTCAGTTTGCACGGGTCGGCCAGCTCAGCCTTGCCGACGATCCACAGGTAATCGTAAAGGCTGCGCTCCTCGTCGGTGATATTTTCACCTTCGGCGAAAGCGCCAACGGTCAGAACCGACGCGTCTGCCCGGGCAAGGGTCTGATAAAGAGAACGGTCCTTGCGGCCGTGACCACGACCGACCTGCAGCAGAACACCATGCTTCAACATCCCGGCCTGCTCCGCGGCATCGGCCATGGAAAGATCGCGGCGGATCTGATGGTCGGCGTTCAGCGCGGCCTGTCGGTCCGGGATAAGTCCGCAATGCGCTGCCATCATTGCTTTCGTCCAGCTTTCGCGGGCAGCGGTTTCGGCCGCACCGAGCCGTTTGCGGATCGCCTTTTTCTCGCTTAGTGTCAGTTCCCCCGTGCGTCCGTCTTTCTCCGCCAGATCGCCGCCATGTAACGGAATGCGAAGGCTGAATGTGCGCTCAACGAGAGGCAACCAGTTGTCGAAGGCTGGCCAGCCTCGCGTCCACCATTTGAGTTCTACGCCCAGTCCTGCCGGTGTTTCCGGATGGTTTTTGCGATAGAGGGCAATTGCCGCATCGTCATCGCGCGAGAGCATCTCCATCACGACAGTCACCGGGCGATCATCCTTTGCCATTGCCGACAGTACGCAGGACGACGCAACCGCATGTTCCCGGACGCCATGCCGTTCGCCAAAGAGCAGGTAATCCACCTTGCCGACGCGACCGGCGAGGTCGGCAAAAGAGATCGGGCGGCGGCTGGACACTTCTTCAATCCTGCCCGTGCAGTCCTTGAACTCGCCGGGTGCCGCCAATCCTTGCCCTGCTATTGATAGCCAGCCTGCCGCCATCAGGCCGGCAAGCAGCACGTGGCGTGCTATCCCTGCGTATATCGCCCCGTCTGGTCTCATGGTGTTACCGCATCCAGCGCGTCGATACCTGCGCTGATCCCATTGAGCGAAACCTTAAGCGGAATGGTGGTTGCCTTGGTGTCCTTGAGAGCGACCGTCAGAACATTTCCCTTGCGCAAAGCGCCGAGCAGCGAGCCGCTGAGAGCAAAGCCGGCGTGGCATCCGGAGATATTGCAGGTCTCGAAGATAACTCGCTGAACCTGTCCACCATCGATCTTCAACTCCAGACCTGCCGGCAGATAGACGTTCAGCGGCGTCGAAATGATCGCGACACGTTGTTTTCCCTGCCTCGCAATGTTGAACAGAAAGACAACATCCTTCCCGCCGTTGACGGCCTGCGCCTGCTGGAGACGGCATGTCGCGTTTTCCGCTTTCGGCGTGGCGGAAGCCGCCTGCGGCTTGCAGACCAGTTCCCAGTCGCCATAACGTTTGGGCTCTACGACTGCTTCTGCCGCAACCCCGGAAATCTCTTCCCGGACAGCGGGAGCCTTGCCGTCATCCGCATTTGCTTTCGCCGCAGGAGCGATCAGCAGCAATCCAACGGCAACAAGCGCCGCCATGCCAATTCCGGATACTGATGAGACCCGCCGGCGGCACAGCGCAAACGTGAGGTGATTATCGCCAGCATTTCTTGAGGGAGGATCGAACAAAAACGGCATGGCTCAAAAAACCTTCAAACGCAGTGTCATGAACAACTCACCCTTTTCCTCGCTCACGCGCCGGCTTCGGCTGTCTTCGGCAACCCGCCAGGCGTAGCCGACATCGAAAGAAAGCCTTGGGCCGCCATACCGCAGGCCCACACCACTGCCGACCCGGTATCCGGTGACTTCATTGGCAACGTCGCGGCCGAGCCCTGCGTCGAGAAAGAGATAAGGGTTGAGACGGGAGAGGGTCGTTCGCGCCCATTCCGACGATGGGGCGGGTATTTGCACTGGGCTCTGGCTGTCCGGCTGCGGGCTTGATCCGGCTTTCCCCAAAAGCAAATCGACCGGCATCGCGAAGGCGACCTCGTTTCGCCATACAGCGCCCCGGTCAGCCTTGAAGCTTCCATTGGAAAATCCGCGCACCGAACTGCGCGAGCCGATCGTCATCTGGTCGTCGGAATAAAGCGCGGTTGCCGCCCATTGTGTCGACAGGCTGGACGAAACGGAGGCGCGCCCGGGGAAGATATAAGACCCCGAAAGAGATGCATCCAGCTTTGTGAACTGGCTGTGGGGCGTGGAGTCGTCGATATCGTCGGCATCTTCGCGCGCATTGAAGATAGACAGCCCCTGGCTGGTGCCGATCCGGGCCGACAGGTTGGCGCGTTCGAAAAAGCGGCTGTAAGTCAGGCCTGCCTGAAGCGGAGAAACGCGCTGATCCATCAGCGCAACGCCGTTAATGTAGCGGTTCTGTTCGCGATGCGTGACTGTGAAATCGGCGACAAGCCTCTCCGTGCGCGATGAATGAACGATCCAGTCGGCACCCGCGCTGACGTTCCAGGTCGTCATGAACAGTTCGGAAAGCGGGCCGAGGTCGATCATGTTCTCGGACCAATCGCCCTTGAGCCTCATTGTGGCGCGTCCGACGGGAACCGCGAAATCACCGCTCAGTTCGTTGGTCTCGACGCCGCTTTTAAGCGTCAGCCCCCACATATCGTTGATGCCGATGAGATTGTCTTTTTCCGCCGTGATCCCGAAGCGAAGCTTGTCGACACCTTCGATCGATTCCGTGTCGTAGCCGCCGTAGAGCCTGAACGCATCATTGATGCGGTTCGTGATCTGTACGTCGGAGGTCGCCGGCCTTTTGCCCGGAACAAGCTCCGCCTTTGCCTTGTCCGAAGGAACCCTGTTGAGGCTATCGAGTGTGTCCTGCAGGCGATCGACATGCAGGACATCGTCTTTGGCAATTGTCCCAGTCATCGCGATCCGGGCGGATGGCGGCAGCAAGGTCAGGCGTTCGAGATCGTCATCAAGGCCCTCCCACCAGGCATCTGCCTGCTGCACGAACTCGGAAATGGACGTGGATCGTGCGACGTTGCCACTTAATTCGGCCATGCGGGGAAAGAACGCCTTATAAGGCTGCTGCTCCTCCTTGTAGACGACCGCATCGATCCGCCCGGGCACAACGCGCAGGACCAGCGTTCTGCTGGCGGCAATGTCCTGCTCCGGCAACCAGGCCTGCGTCGTGGCAAAACCCTTATCGGCAAAAAGGCCGTTTACCGCCTTGAGCAATCCGCCGACGCTTTCATTGCTCTGGCAGGACAATGCGAAGGGTCTTGTCACGTCCTCCACAGCTTCGCTGCCAATGAGTTCGTGGCCGCCTTCGATGCGGATCGTGTCTACCGGAAAACATGGTGAAGCACCGGACGTCGTATTATCAGATGCGGGACCAGCAAATGTCTGGATCGTCAGGGCAGGCTCCTGCGATACGGCAACACCTGGATCTGCCTGGCCTGCGTTTGCCTCTGCCGGCGGCCGCCCTTTGAGATCATCCCGTGACAATGCCGTTTGTGGAGCAAGGCAAAGAGCTGCGCAGAGAAGGACGACCGAGTTTCGCAACGCGGGTGAGGCCGGTGCGATACCACCGATCACCTTCCTGTCGAAACCACTTGCTGTAGATGATTTGGTAGCTGCCGGAACGACAAACCGCGCTCTGGCCAGATATCTGGTCATCAATAAACTTCAACCCCATGTTGCCCAATGCGACGCATTAATCAATAGAGGGTATTTTGCAAGACAACTCTGGCGCGCTTACAAAAAGAATGAGAATTGAGTTACCAATTTGCATCAGTTATGCGTTGGATTTCGCTGAGATCGAAGCTCGCACGGTGCTGGCCAGAGTGGATTCAAGGGGCGATACTTCATGTCAGAGTTATAGTAAGTGTTTGCCATCGCTGGTTTTATTTTTCCGGCTGAAGTTAAGCAGGCAGCCGGTTGCAAGCAGTTGAATTGGTCGCAGGATAAGATGCAAAAAGTCATATGTGATTGTTTGTGATCTGCCCCAAATGCCGGCATGGGGACGAAACGCGGCGAATCCGGGACAGATTTTTTGATTTGCCCGGCCAATAAGGGCGAATATGAACGACCTTTACGTGTGTTTTCTAGGCGGTGATGGGAAGGGGCTGTAGGCTCGCGGGTCTGTCCCTATTTTCGCTGAAGCCGGAAAGCGGCAGGCGCTCGGGGCCCAGAAATCCACCTTTCCAGCCGGAGATCGGGTAGTTTCCCCCTGCCAAACAGGCAACTCCCTTGATTCGAAACAGCCACCGTCTCCCGAAAACCTGCAGGGAGACTCGTATGTCCATTCAAGACAACCCGAACATCATCAGAATCAATGGAGCGGTAAAGGAATATAACCGGTGGTGGGCCGTCTCCACCCTAAACGAACGGCATTCAGTTTGGCCCGGGCTATACCGCACGACGGCATCATCGAAGCCCTTTGGGCCATCGGTCTTGTACGAGACCTCGACGACATGCGGGGTCTGCGGATTGCGAAGGCCTGAAGCATGTATCCAGAAGAACCGAGCCTGATAGTCGTGCCCGTCCCAACTTGCAATCACTGCATCTGCCATAATCCAACACCGGGCCTGTCTAGTTTATTCCTGTTTTGTTCCTTAAGGTATTTTCCGGGCACCTTTCAGCACCCGGAAACAGTAGAATATGGTTTGGCCAGTTTTAGCTTCCAAAATGGCCAGATCTAACGCCTTTTGGCCAATACTTAGATCGGTTTCTCATCAAATATCCAGATTATCAGCGAAGGCCGCCCGTTCCTGAATGAAACGGAAGCGGGCATCTGCCTTGGTGCCCATCAGGTTGTCGACGGCCTCGCGGGTGCCTTCGAAATCCACATCGTCGATCTCGACGCGCAGCAGGGTGCGCTTTTCGGGATCCATGGTGGTTTCCTTCAGCTGCTGGGCCATCATTTCACCGAGGCCTTTGAAGCGGCCGATTTCGACCTTCTTGCCCTTGAAGACGGTTTCCATCAGCTCGGCGCGGTGGGCGTCGTCGCGGGCATAGGCGCTCTTGGCACCCTGACGGATGACGTAGAGCGGCGGCACGGCAAGGTACAGGTGATTGCCACGAATGAGTTCCGGCATTTCCTGATAGAAGAAGGTGATGAGCAGCGAGGCGATATGGGCGCCGTCGACATCGGCATCGGTCATGATGATGATGCGCTCATATCGCAGGTCTTCTTCGCGATATTTGGTGCGCGTGCCGCAGCCGAGCGCCTGGATGAGATCGGCGATCTGCTGGTTGGCGGAGAGCTTTTCGCGGCTGGCACTGCCGACGTTGAGGATCTTGCCGCGCAGCGGCAGGATGGCCTGGTTGGCGCGGTTGCGCGCCTGCTTGGCCGAGCCGCCAGCCGAGTCACCTTCGACGATGAAGAGTTCCGCATTTTCCGCCGTGTTCTGGGCGCAATCCGCGAGCTTACCGGGCAGGCGCAGCTTGCGCACGGCGGTCTTGCGGTTGACTTCCTTTTCCTTGCGGCGGCGCAGGCGCTCTTCGGCGCGCTCGATCACCCAGTCCAGCAGCTTTGCCGCTTCGCCCGGATTGCCGGCGAGATAATGGTCGAAGGGATCGCGCAGCGCGTTTTCGACGATGCGCTGGGCTTCGACGGTGGCGAGCTTGTCCTTGGTCTGGCCGACGAATTCCGGCTCGCGGATGAAAACGGAGAGCATGCCGGCGGCCGAGATCATCACGTCATCGGTGGTGATGTCCTTGGCGCGCTTGTTCTGCGTCAGATCCGCATAATTCTTCAGGCCCTTGGTGAGCGCGATACGCAGGCCCGCCTCATGGGTGCCGCCTTCGGGCGTCGGAATGGTATTGCAATAGGAATGGATCTGCGTATCGCCGCCATACCAGGTGACGGCCCATTCCAGCGCGCCGTGGCCGCCGGTCTTTTCCGTGCGGCCGGAGAAAATCTCGCGGGTGACGGTGAATTCCTTGCCGAGCGTGGCGGCGAGATAGTCCTTCAGGCCGCCGGGGAAATGGAACACGGCCTTTTCGGGGATTTCGCCGCCGGCCGGCACCATGCCGGGATCGCAGCTCCAGCGGATTTCGACGCCGCCGAAGAGATAGGCCTTGGAGCGGGCCATGCGGAAGATACGGGCCGGTTCGAACTTCGCGTGGTCGCCGAAGATCTGCGGATCGGGATGGAAACGCACGCGGGTGCCGCGACGGTTGTGCACGTCGCCGAGCTCTTCCAGCGGACCGATCGGCAGGCCGCGCGAGAAACGCTGGCGGTAAAGCTTGCGGTTACGGGCCACTTCCACTTCGAGAAGATCGGAGAGCGCATTGACCACGGAAACGCCGACGCCGTGCAGGCCGCCCGATGTCTCATAGGCCTTGCCATCGAACTTGCCGCCGGCGTGCAGCTTGGTCATGATGACTTCGAGCGTCGACTTGCCGGGAACCTGCGGGTGGTTTTCCACCGGAATGCCGCGGCCATTGTCGGTGACGGTCAGGAAACCTTCGGCGTCGAGATGGACCTCGATGAAATTGGCGTGGCCGGCGACGGCCTCGTCCATGGAGTTGTCGATGACTTCGGCGAACAGGTGGTGCAGCGCCTTCTCATCGGTGCCGCCAATATACATGCCGGGGCGCATGCGCACCGGCTCCAGCCCTTCGAGCACGCGGATCGAGGACGCGCCGTAGTCGTCACTGGATGGTGATACAGGGGCGGGCGGCGTCACGGCCGCAACGGCTGCGGGTTTCGGCTGCACATTCGCGTTGGCGGGCACGTTGGCGGCCGCGGTCACCGGCGTCTTTGCGGTGTCCTCGTTCGTTTCCGTATCGCTGTTTCGTGCTGCCGGAAGACCGGAGAAGAGATCGTTGCTGTCGTCCATCATGTCCAAAGTTCAAAAGCGTGTGTCAGAATTTCGCCATGCGAATCATTATGCCAGTAGCGTCAATCATAACGCCAAACGCGGTTCCCGTCCGATTTGAAGTGGGTCCGTCTGGCAAACGCGGCGCATCCTATGCCACGATTGTGTCAGGGTTTCGCAACAGGAGGATTGCGCTGGCGAGGTTGCAATGGCAAGTCTCGCAGCCACGAATGAACGGTTAGCCAAGGCATGTCCACAGCTCATTTCACGTTTTGTACTCTTTTCAGCCTGACTGTTGCGGCCATGCCGGTCGCAGCCTTCGCCTCCGACGGGCCGTTGCGTCCCTTCAAGGATGAGCTGTTTTCCGCCCAGACGGTGCTCTCCACGGCCGATGGCGGCGCGTCCGAGGTGATCGATTATCAGGAGATGCGCGATATCAACGGCCGCGACGAGGTGCCCGAGCGGCGGGTGAAACGGCAATATGTCGATATGACGCCGAAGAAGGCGCAGGCGCTCGAAACCGTTTCCGTTGAGGGCAGGGCGCTTGAGGTCGGCCGCGTCGGGCCGGCGAGCGGGCAGGCCTTCACGGTCATCTTCATCCATGGACGCGGCGGCGACCGGCGGCTCGGCATGAACGACTACACCTTCGGCGGCAATTTCAACCGGCTGAAAAATCTGGCCGTCGCCAATGGCGGCACCTATTATGCGCCGAGCGTGCGCTCCTTCGATGAGAACGGCGTTGCCGATATCGCGGCGCTGATTGCCGATGCGGCCAAAAAATCGGGCGGCAAGCCTGTCATTTTGACCTGCGCCTCGATGGGCAGTTTTATCTGCTACGGCATCAGCCGCGACAAGGCTGCGGTCGCCAATCTCAAGGGCATGGCGATCCTCGGCGGTGCGGTCGATCCGGATTTTCCGAAAAGCGCCTTTGCCAGGGCGAAGAAGCCGGTCTGGTTCACCCATGGCAGCGCCGACAAGGTCTATTCGGCCGATCATCAGGCAAGCATCTTCCGCTCTTTGCTGAAGGCCGGCGAGCCGGCGCGGTTCACGCGGTATGAGACCGGCAGCCACGGCACACCGGTGCGCATGACCGACTGGCGGGCGGTTTTGAACTGGATCTTGAGCCGCTGAGGCCGCGATTTGGGTCAGCAACGGCAAATTTTTAGAAATTGCCCGTCGTTTTGAACCTTTCGGCCGCTTTTTTGTACCATTTGTTGCCGGCTGAGGTTAAAGGAATATCCCGGGATTTCCGGCAGTGTTTCTGTCGCGATTATGGGCCGTGATACGGCTGAGGGAAGGGGCGCCGCCACAGGCGGCCTCGAGACAAAGGGAATGGGATACGCATGACGCCGAATGTTCGACCGCTTGTTGCCGGAAACTGGAAGATGAACGGCACCCGTGCCTCGCTCGATCAGATCAAGGCCATGGCAGAGGGCGTCAAGGGCGCGCTGTCCGAAAAGGTGGATGCGCTGATCTGCCCGCCCTCGACATTGCTCTACGTCTCAACGGCGCTGTGCGATGACAGCCCGCTGATGATCGGCGCGCAGGATTGCCACCAGAACGCCTCCGGCGCCCATACCGGCGATATTTCCGCCGAGATGATCGCCGACTGCTTCGGCACCCATGTCATCGTCGGCCATTCCGAGCGCCGCACCGACCATGCCGAGACCGATCATCTGGTGCGCGCCAAGGCCGTTGCCGCCCATCAGGCCGATCTTATCGCCATCGTCTGTATCGGCGAGACGGCGGATGAGCGCAAGGCGGGCCAGACGCTCGATATCCTCAAGCGCCAGCTCGCCGGCTCGCTGCCGGACGAGGCGACCGCCGAAAATACCGTCATCGCCTATGAGCCCGTCTGGGCGATCGGCACGGGCCTGACACCCACCGTGGACGATGTGCGCGAGGCCCATGCTTTCATGCGCGACGAACTCGTCAAGCGCTTCGGCGACGCCGGCAAGACCATGCGCATCCTCTATGGCGGCTCGGTAAAGCCTGCCAATGCGCTGGAACTGATGGGAGTCGAGAACGTGGATGGCGCGCTGATCGGCGGCGCGAGCTTGAAAGCCTCAGACTTCCTGTCCATCTATGCGGCATACGAGCAACTGACGGCCTGAGACAGGTTTTCCTGTTACAGATGGCGGGAAAGGGGCTTGGAATAAGCCTTCGCCTCATGTAAAGAGCCGCGAAACCTTCTTTGTAGTGCTCCGCGCGGGGCATGGAATGGATTGTCATGCAGACCGTTTTGATTGTTATTCACCTCATGATCGTGCTGGCGCTTGTCGGCGTGGTCCTGATCCAGCGTTCCGAAGGCGGCGGTCTCGGTATTGGCGGCGGTTCGGGCTTCATGTCCGCGCGCGGAACGGCCAATGCGCTGACGCGCACCACGGCGATCCTTGCCGCGCTGTTCTTCGCGACCTCGCTCGGCCTCGGTCTCCTGACGCGCTACGAATCGCGCCCGACCGACATTCTGAACCGTATTCCGGCCACGCAGGGCCAGGGTAACGGCATTCTCGATACGCTCGGCCCGGCGACGACGCCGTCGACGCCGGCTCCGGCTGAGAATGGCGTTCCGACCAATGGTGCAGCCGCACCGGCTCAGACGACCCCGGCTCCGGCCGCTTCCGGCACGGCCGCTCCGGCCCCGGCGCAGCCCGCCGATCCGAACGCAGTTCCGACCGGTCAATAAGCCCGGTTTTGATTTAACGCTCCGGCAGGCCAAAAGCCTGCCGGTTTTCTTTTGTTCGCATTCCGGCCTGACCCATCGCAAATTCGTCAACAGCGAATTTTCGAAAGCATGAAATTTGGGCTGGCGGAATCAGAGGTAAAAAGGTATCCGGTGAATCCCATGGCGCGATATGTATTCATCACAGGCGGCGTGGTCTCCTCTCTAGGCAAGGGCATCGCCGCGGCAGCACTCGGAGCTTTGTTGCAATCCCGTGGTTATCGGGTGCGGCTTCGTAAACTCGACCCCTATCTGAACGTCGATCCCGGCACCATGAGCCCGACACAGCACGGCGAAGTGTTCGTGACGGATGACGGTGCCGAGACGGACCTCGACCTTGGCCATTACGAGCGCTTCACGGGGCGTTCGGCCACCAAGACCGACAACATCACCACCGGTCGCATCTACAAGAACATCATCGACAAGGAACGGCGCGGCGACTATCTCGGCGCAACCGTTCAGGTCATTCCGCATGTCACCAACGAGATCAAGGATTTCGTGATCGAAGGCAATGACGATTACGACTTCGTCATCTGCGAGATCGGCGGCACGGTGGGTGACATCGAGGCGATGCCGTTCATGGAAGCGATCCGTCAGCTCGGCAACGACCTGCCGCGCGGCACGGCGATCTATCTTCACCTGACGCTGATGCCTTACATTCCGGCAGCCGGTGAGCTGAAGACCAAGCCGACCCAGCATTCCGTCAAGGAACTGCAGGCGCTCGGCATTCACCCCGACATTCTGCTGGTGCGCGCCGACCGGGAAATTCCGGAAGCGGAACGCCGCAAGCTTTCGCTGTTCTGCAACGTGCGTCCGTCCGCCGTCATCCAGGCGCTGGATGTGGCGAATATCTATGACGTTCCGATTGCCTACCACAAGGAAGGCCTCGATTCGGAAGTGCTGGCCGCCTTCGGCATCGAGCCGGCGCCGAAGCCGCGTCTGGAGCCCTGGGAAGAGGTCTGCAACCGCATCCGCACGCCGGAAGGCGAAGTGACGATTGCGATTGTCGGAAAATATACCGGCCTCAAGGATGCCTATAAGTCGCTGATCGAGGCGCTGCATCACGGTGGCTTCGCTAACCGCGTCAAGGTCAAGCTGGAATGGATCGAGTCGGAAGTCTTCGAAAAGGAAGACCCGACGCCTTATCTCGAAAAGGTCAACGGCATTCTGGTGCCCGGCGGCTTCGGCGAGCGCGGTTCGGAAGGCAAGATCATGGCGGCGCAGTTCGCGCGTGAGCGCAACGTGCCCTATTTCGGCATCTGCTTCGGCATGCAGATGGCGGTCGTGGAAGCGGCCCGTCACCTTGCCGGCATCGAAAATGCCTCCTCCACCGAATTCGGTCCGACTTCCGAGCCGGTCGTTGGCCTCATGACCGAATGGGTCAAGGGCAACGAGCTGGAGAAGCGCTCCTCCAAGGGCGATCTCGGCGGCACGATGCGTCTCGGCGCCTACAAGGCGGCGCTGAAGAAAGACACCAAGATTGCCGAAATCTACGGCACCACGGATATTTCCGAGCGCCACCGTCACCGCTATGAGGTGAATGTGGACTACAAGGACCGGCTGGAAGAATGCGGCCTGGTCTTCTCGGGCATGTCCCCGGATGGCGTCCTGCCGGAAACGGTGGAATATCCCGATCACCCGTGGTTCATCGGCGTGCAATACCACCCGGAACTGAAGAGCCGTCCGCTCGACCCGCATCCGCTGTTTGCGAGCTTCGTGGAAGCAGCGGTGGAGCAGAGCCGGCTGGTTTGACGGTTTGAATGAGATGAAGAGGGCCGCTTTTGCGGCCCTTTTTTATTTCGGAAATCGAATAGCTCTCTTCCGTCATGAAGAACTTGGTCCGGTATCCCGCCACGGCGCGGTATAACGATCTTTGCGTAGTAAAGTTTGTCGCCATCAGCTTCAGGCGTTGACTGCTATGCAGAGGTTGACAGCTGTTGATCGCGTATTTTTATTCTGCTGCAAGCGACGTGTGGGTTGCCCAATATAATGAGACTTCGTGTCGCCCTTTTCCATAATCAAAATAATTCACCGGAATACCAGCCGCGCGCTTGGCATCCATCTCGGCCTTTCGTTCCGCCATGCATGCGTTATCGAGCATTGAGGCGACTTTTTGCGGATTTTTGTTTGAAACGAGATATGCTTTTGTGGTCCGCTCCAAGCACTTGCCCAATGCGCTCCCGGCCGAGATTACGCGGCGTATTTCTGGGGTATTGTAGGGTGAAAGTGTATTACACGACGCTAGAGCCAGTACGAGGCTCAGGATAATTCCCGTATATCTCAATGTAATCCCCGCTCAAATTGAAGCTTAGTTGAGTATCAGCCCTACCACTGAGGCGCATGTTTCAACACCGCAATCGAAAACCATCACCTAAGAATCGCCCCACAATCCACCTCGCCAAAGTGGACATTGAATCAGCTTCGGCTTGCACCGTCACTTCTCATGCCCAAAGCAAAAACGGGCCTGAAGGCCCGTTCTGCATTCCACCAAAATCTAAGCCGATTACTTCGGCCCGATCATGTTCTCCGGGCGCACATACTGGTCGAACTCCTCGTTGGTGAGGTATCCGCCGCCGACGGCCTCGTCGCGCAGCGTCGTGCCGTTCTTGTGCGCGGTCTTGGCGATCTTGGCGCAGATGTCGTAGCCGAGCTTGCTGTTGAGCGCCGTCACCAGCATCAGCGAGTTTTCGACGCCCTTCTTGATATTGTCTTCGCGGGCCTCGATGCCGACGACGCAATTGTCGGTGAAGGAGACGGCCGCGTCGCCCAGAAGCTGAACCGACTGCAGGAAGTTGTAGGCCATCATCGGGTTATAGACGTTGAGCTCGAAGTGGCCCTGCGAACCGGCGAAGGACAGTGCTGCATTGTTGCCGAAGATGTGGGCGCACACCTGCGTCAGCGCTTCCGACTGGGTGGGGTTGACCTTGCCGGGCATGATCGACGAGCCGGGTTCGTTTTCCGGCAGCGACAATTCGCCGAGACCGGCGCGCGGGCCGGAGCCGAGGAAGCGGATATCGTTGGCGATCTTGAACAGCGCAGCAGCGGCCGCGTTGATCGCGCCATGGGAGAAGACCATGGAATCGTGCGAGGCGAGCGCCTCGAACTTGTTCGGCGCGGTCACGAAGGGCAGGCCGGTGATCTTGGAGATTTCCTCGGCGACCTTTTCGGCAAAGCCGATGGGAGCGTTGAGGCCCGTGCCGACGGCGGTGCCGCCCTGGGCGAGCTTGGAGAGCGCGGGCAGGGTGGTTTCAATGTTGGCGATGGCGGAGGCGACCTGCGCGGCGTAGCCGGAGAATTCCTGGCCGAGTGTCAGCGGCGTTGCATCCTGCGTGTGGGTGCGGCCGATCTTGATGATCTTTTCGAACTGCTTGACCTTGGCTTCCAGCGCCTTGTGCAGGTGCTTGAGGCTCGGCAGCAGGTGATGAACGATCTCTTCCACGCAGGCGATGTGCATCGCGGTGGGGTAGGTGTCGTTCGAGGACTGGCTCATATTAACGTGGTCGTTGGGATGAACCGGCTTCTTGGTGCCCATTTCGCCGCCGAGCATCTCGATTGCGCGGTTGGAAATCACCTCATTGGCGTTCATGTTGGACTGGGTGCCGGAGCCGGTCTGCCAGACGACGAGCGGGAAATGCTCGGTCAGCTTGCCGTCGATGACTTCCTGCGCGGCGGCGATGATGGCGTCGCCGACCTTGGGGTCGAGGCCGGCAAGCGCCATGTTGGCGCGGGCTGCGGCCTGCTTGACGATGCCGAGCGCGCGAACGACAGAGGCGGGCTGCTTTTCCCAGCCGATCTTGAAGTTGCCGAGCGAGCGCTGCGCCTGCGCGCCCCAATAGCGATCGGCCTGAACTTCAATGGGTCCAAATGTATCGGTTTCCGTCCGTGTGGCTGTCATCAATCTTGCCTTTTTACTCGTTTTCCTCCGCCAAAACGGCGCCTTCGCCCGCCTTGCGCGGCCGATATATAGAATCATCGCGCCGGCAATGAAAGCGCTGCAATGCAGCGGAGGCAGATATTTCCCGCCGCGTAAAAGCGATTTCGCCGTAAGGCGCGGCGCGGGGTGAAAAAGGCGCCGGCGTGTCATTTTTACTACGACGCGAAATGGCCGGAAAACCGGGCTTTCCGGGGCGCCCGGAAGGTCTGGCGGGGCAGGGCAAAGTAAATGAAATAAATGGAAATTTAACCATTCTCGCCAATTCTGGAAATTACGTTTTTACGGCTTTGGCTGTATCATAAGGTTCATTTCGGCACGGTTGTGGGCTTTTTCGCGTTTTCTTTTCAACGGGCCGTTGATCGGCTAGACAGGCATGAAACTGATGCCCGCCCTTTCGCTGGCGGTGCTGGGTGCTACGAGGATCAAATTGCAAGTCACATCTGGAAAAACATCGGCAGCACTGGTGCTGGCTCTCGGTCTTTCCGTTTCCACCGCTCTTCCCGGCAGCGCCGGTGCGGTAACGCTGATGGACCTCCTGCGCGGCGGCCCTGGCAAGATCGCGCGTGATCGCGGTGAGTTGCCGCCGGCCGGCATCGTCACCTCGCCCCCTGGATCGAGTGCCGGCCAAAGTGCCGATGCTTCCGATCCCGAGCCGCTGCCGCGTGTTTCCGGCCCGCGCTATTACGACTACAAGGCGGATACGGCCCGTGCGGTGAACGCGGCGAATTTCGGTGAAGGCCTTGCCAATCTGAAGTTCAGCGCCACCCCCGAGATCGCCAAGGCGCTGGAAGCCTATTACGGCGCCGGCGGCAAGACGCTCTGGGTTTCGGAAGGCGAGCTGACCGCGCGCGCCAATGCTGTCATCGCCTTTCTCGAGACGGTCGGTGAAAGCGGCCTCGATCCGGCCGATTACAGCATTTCGCCACCGGCAAAGGATGTGACGGCCAGCATCGGCAACGCTTCCGGTGCGGCTGCGACCGGTACGCCGGTGGAGACGGCCTCGGCGCCCGTGTCCGACGCCTATCAGCGGGCGCAGATGCAGTTCGAGCTGGCGCTTTCCGCCAAGGTTCTCGCCTATGTGCAGGATACGGCCCGTGGCCGTGTCGATCCGAACCGGCTCTCCGGCTATCACGATTTCAAGCGCAAGACGGTGAACCTCGCACCGGTGCTGAAGCTTGCGGGCCTGAGCCCCGATGTTGCCGCCTATCTGCGCAGCCGCGAACCGTCGAGCGCCGAATATCTGGCGCTGAAGGCGGAGCTTGCCCGCCTGCGCGGCGAAGGCGATGCGGCGCATGTCGTCCGCGTTCCCGCCGATCTGGTGCTGAAGCCCGGCAACAGCAGCGCGGATATGGCCAATGTCGTCAAGGCCATCGAACATCGCGCTTCGCCCGCCTTCAAGGCCGAGCATGCCGCGATCATTTCCGCTTACCAGCAGACACCTGACTATACGCCCGATCTCGTCGATCTGGTGAAGGCGTTCCAGAGCGAAAACGGCCTGAAGCCCGATGGCGTGATCGGCCGCGCCACCGTGCGCGCCATGGTCGGCGAAAGCAATGACGCGAAGATCGCCAAGGTGCAGGTGGCCATGGAGCAGGTCCGCTGGCTGCCGGCCGATCTCGGCCAGCGTTATGTCTTCATCAACCAGCCCGCCTTCATGGCCTATTACCACAATGACGGCCAGGAACAGTTCGGCATGAAGGTGGTCGTCGGCTCCAAGGCCAACCAGACCTATTTCTTCCAGGACGAAATCCAGACCGTCGAGTTCAACCCCTATTGGGGCGTGCCGCAGTCGATCATCGTCAACGAGATGCTGCCGAAGCTGCGCCGCGATCCGTCCTATCTCGACCGGCTGGGTTACGAAGTGCAGGTGGGCGGCCGTGCCGTCTCCTCCACCAGCGTCAACTGGTATGGCTCCACCAACGCCGTTTCCGTGCGCCAGCCGCCGAGCAGCGACAATGCGCTGGGCGACCTGAAAATCCTGTTCCCCAATGCGCATGCCATCTACATGCATGACACGCCTGCCAAGAGCTTCTTCAATCGCGACATGCGGGCGCTGAGCCATGGCTGTATCCGTCTCGTCGATCCGCGCCGCATGGCCGCCGCCGTTCTCGGCACCAGCGTCGACAAGGTCGGAGAGCAGATCGCGTCCGGCAAGAACCGCGCCGTGCAGGTGCCGGAGAAGGTTCCGGTCTACGTGGCCTATTTCACCGCCTGGCCGGACAAGGACGGCAAGGTGCAGTTCTTCGACGATGTTTATGACCGCGACAGCTATGTGCAGAAGGCGTTCGCCGTGACGACGAAGGCGCGGGCCGCGTCGATTTGATTAGGATAGCGTCAAGAAAAAAAGCGCCGGAGACGGCGCTTTTTTGTTTGAAGGAAAGGCCTGCCCAATTTGTTTGGTGCTGGAGTCCACCTGCTACATCTGGCGTCAACGGCAACACCGTATTCCGTCACCCCGGATCTAGTCCGGCATGACGGAAGAGAGGTTGTTCAGCTCTCATTGACGTCGGAATCGCCGTTCCCTGGCGCTTTACTTGTCTGGTCCAGCCTCTCAGGCCGCGGCTGCACCCTTCGCAACCAGTTCTTCGAACAGCTCCGGCGTCAATTCAGTGAAATCGTCGATCACGACATCCGGTTCGAGTTCCGCCATCGGCACATCCGAATAACCGAAGGTCACGCCGATCGACGGCACGGCGGCGTTCTTTGCCGCGAGAATGTCGTTGATGCTGTCACCCACCATGATGGAGCGCTGGACGTCGCCACCGGCCTTTTCGATGGTGCCGAGAATATGGCGGGCATCCGGCTTGCGGAAGGAGAAGGTGTCGCCGCAGGTGATGGCGGCGAAATAGCGTGTCAGACCGAGTTCTTCGAGCAGCGGCAGAGCGAGGATTTCAGTCTTGTTGGTGCAGACGGCAAGCGTGATGCCGGCTTCCGAGAGCGCATCCAACGTATTGATGATGCCGGGATAGGGGCGGCTCTCGCCGGGCATTTCGGCGCGGTAATGGGTGATGAAGCGCTCATAGAGCGGCTCGATTTCGGCTTCCGGCAGTTCCGTCTCGCGAAGCGCGAAGGCGCGCTTGATCATGACCCGCGCACCCTGGCCGACGAGGTGGGTCAGGTCGTCATAGGTGACGGGAGCAAGCCCGGCTGCGGCAATGGTGTGGTTGAGGCTCGAGACCAGATCGGCGGCGGTATCGACCAGCGTGCCGTCGAGATCGAAAATGGCGAGCGGGGAGAGCGGGCGGGATGTCACGGGAACTGGCCTCTCGGGAATGCGTGTAACTGATGTATCGGTGCTTTCATTCCCGCCAAGCCTAGGCAAACGGGCCTGTCTTTGCAACCGCGTCACAACGTTCTGTTCGTTGGCTTGAAAAAGGCTTTCGTTTGGCTTTCGACCCGTGTAAACAGCACGGCGACGACAAAGTTACCGGAGTTTCAGGCACATGGATGCCCGCCAGATGAAGATCAAGGCCGCCGAGGCCGCATTGTCCCACGTACAGGATGGGATGCGGCTCGGTATCGGCACGGGTTCGACGGCCGAGGAATTCGTCAGGCTTCTGGCCGAGAAGGTCGCCGCCGGTCTGAAGGTCGAGGGCGTACCGACATCCGAGCGCACCGCGCGCCTGTGCGTCGAGCTTGGCGTGCCGCTGAAATCGCTGGATGAATTGCCGGAACTGGATCTGACCATCGACGGTGCGGATGAGGTCGATCATGCGCTGCGTCTCGTCAAGGGCGGCGGCGGCGCGTTGCTGCGCGAAAAGATCGTTGCGGCGGCATCCGCCCGCATGATCGTGATCGCCGACCAGAGCAAGGTGGTGGAGACGCTGGGCGCCTTTCCGCTGCCCATCGAAATCAACCCGTTCGGCCAGGTGGCGACGCGTATCGCCATCGAAAAACTGGCGGCGCGTTCCGGGCTTTCCGGCACGCTGACGATGCGTTCTTCCGGCGACGGCGCCTTCATGACCGATGGCGGACACCTTATCCTCGACGCATCTTTTGGCCGTATTCCTGATGCAGAAGCGCTAGCACGCGAGCTGAACACGATTCCCGGTGTCGTCGAGCACGGACTTTTCATAAATTTGGCATCGCTTGCCATTATCGCGGGTCCTGAAGGCGCCCGCGTGATGCAGGCAGTATAACAGGAGCGAGATTTTCATGGTCAAACTAGCGGGACTGGGCAAAGCTGCCGCTGCTTCGATCCTCATTTCCGGCATCGTGTTCGGTACTGCCGCACGCGCTCAGGAAATTTCGGAAGCGCATATCGCTGCCGCACGGCAGGCGATCACCTCTCTTGGCGTTACCGACCGTTTCGACGACATTCTGCCGGGTCTGGCGGAGCGTCTGAAGGCCGAACTCATTCAGGCTTCGCCGAACGTTCAGGACGCAATCACCGAGACCGTCGATGCGAAGGCTCTCGAGCTTGCGCCGCGCCGCGCCGATCTGGAGCGCGAAGCAGCGCTCACCTATGCGCGCGCCTTCACCGTCGAAGAGCTGAACGCCATTTCCACCTTCTACAGCAGCGAAGCCGGCAAGAAGCTTCTGAAGGACGGCCCGATCGCCACGCGCGAACTGATGAAGGCTGCCGACATCTGGGCCGCCGGCATCAACCGCGACCTCAACGCTTCCAGCATGACCGAACTGCAGAAGGTTGCCGGCGCCGATCTGAAGCCGCTTCCGGCCGATCAGAACGCCACGGGCGGTGCTCCGGCTGCTCCCAAGCCCTGATTGAACAGGGAGAGCATCGGGCCGGAACGTGTGAAGCGGTTTCCGGAAAATCCGACGCTCGGGCAAAAAGGCCTACCTTCAGAAATATTCAAAGCCCGGCCGCAAGACCGGGCTTTTCATTTGTGCGTCGCAGCACCTATATGTGCCGTGAATGCACCACCGCCCGGCTTGAGGCTGATGGCAGGTGGTTTTGATCAGGGGTTTTGACTATGACAGCTTATGACTACGATCTTTTCGTCATCGGTGGCGGTTCCGGCGGCGTGCGCAGCGGCCGCGTGGCGGCCTCGCTCGGCAAGCGCGTCGCAATCGCCGAGGAATACCGCTATGGCGGAACCTGCGTCATCCGCGGCTGCGTGCCGAAGAAGCTGTTCGTCTATGCCTCGCAATTCCCTGAGCATTTCGAGGATTCGGAAGGATTTGGCTGGAGCGTCGGCGAGCGCAGCTTCGACTGGAAGAAGCTGATCGCGGCCAAGGACAAGGAAATCACCCGTCTCGAAGGGCTCTACCGCAAGGGTCTGGAAAACGCCAAGGCCGATATTTTCGACAGCCGGGCGGAACTGGTCGACGCCCATACCGTGAAGTTGACGAAAACCGGCGAGACCTTCACCGCCGAGCGTATCGTGATTGCCGTCGGCGGCACGCCGAACGAGCACAAGGCGTTGCCCGGCCATGAGCTGACGATCTCGTCCAACGAGGCTTTCGATCTGGAAGAACTGCCGAAATCGATCCTGATCGCCGGCGGCGGTTACATCGCGGTCGAATTCGCCAATATCTTCCATGGACTCGGCGTTGAAACGACCCTGATCTACCGTGGCAAGGAAATCCTGTCGCGTTTCGATCAGGACATGCGCAAGGGTCTGCACGAGGCTATGGAGGCCAAGGGCATCAGGATCCTGCTCGGCGATGTCATCGAAGAAGTGACGAAGGGTGAGGGTGCATTGCAGGCCCGCACCAAGAACCATGGCACGCTTGCCGTCGAGACGGTGATGCTGGCGCTCGGGCGCGATCCGAACACGAAAGGTCTCGGTCTCGAAAATGCCGGTGTGAAGCTGGATGCGCGGGGCGCGATCGTCGTCGACGATTATTCGCGCACCAACGTCCCGAATATCTTCGCGTTGGGCGACGTCACCGACCGGGTACAGCTGACGCCGGTGGCGATCCATGAGGCCATGTGCTTCATCGAAACCGAATACAAGAACAACCCGACCAAGCCGGATCACGAGTTGATCGCGACGGCGGTGTTCTCGCAGCCGGAAATTGGAACCGTCGGTCTTTCGGAAGAGGAAGCCGGTAAGAAATATCCGGAACTGGAAGTTTATCGCGCCCAGTTCCGGCCGATGAAGGCGACGCTTTCCGGCCGTCAGGAAAAGACGATCATGAAGCTGATCGTCAATGCCGCCGACCGCAAGGTCGTGGGCGCGCATATTCTCGGCCATGAGGCGGGCGAGATGGCGCAGCTTCTCGGCATCACGCTGAAAGCCGGCTGCACCAAGGATGATTTCGACCGTACCATGGCGGTTCATCCGACGGCCGCCGAAGAGCTGGTGACGATGTATTCGCCGAGCTATCGCGTCGTGAATGGCGAGCGTGTGTAACGCCGGTACAGGCGTGATATAATCGCCGCCCACATCAGCCTACCGCCATTCGAAAGCGAAGTTTTCGAATGGCGGCGGGGTTGTTAAATCGTTTGAATTGACTTTTGTGCGTCTGGAGCGCTCAAAACGGGCAGAATGAGCCGGATGGCTCAGGGATCGGCTATGCAAAGCCGATGCTTGGAGCTATAAGCCGCTCAATTTTTCGAGGCGGCCGCGCGACGTCGCGCGGGCGAGAAAAGGGTGAGAACATGGCACAGAATTGGACCCCCGGCAGCTGGCGGCAGAAACCGATCCAGCAGGTTCCCGAATATCCGGATGCGGCAGCGCTTGCGGCAACGGAAGCCACGCTTGCGACCTATCCGCCCCTGGTCTTTGCCGGTGAAGCCCGCCGCCTGAAGAAGCAGCTTGCCAATGTGGCGGAAGGCAACGCCTTCCTGCTGCAGGGCGGGGATTGCGCCGAAAGCTTCGCCGAACATGGCGCGGACAATATCCGCGACTTCTTCCGCGCCTTCCTGCAGATGGCCGTCGTGCTGACCTATGGCGCGCAGCTGCCCGTCGTGAAGGTCGGCCGCATTGCCGGTCAGTTCGCCAAGCCGCGTTCTTCCAACGTGGAAGCGCAGGATGGCGTGACGCTGCCGTCTTACCGCGGCGACATCATCAACGGCATCGAATTCAACGAGGCCTCGCGCATTCCGAACCCGGAGCGGCAGCTCGACGCCTACCGCCAGTCGGCGGCGACGCTGAACCTGCTTCGCGCTTTCGCAATGGGCGGTTACGCCAACCTTGAAAACGTTCACCAGTGGATGCTCGGCTTCATCAAGGACAGCCCGCAGGCGGACCGTTACCGCAAGCTGGCCGACCGGATTTCCGAAACCATGGATTTCATGAAGGCGATCGGGATCACGGCGGAGAGCAATCCGAGTCTGCGCGAGACCGACTTCTTCACCAGCCATGAGGCGCTGCTTCTCGGCTACGAAGAGGCGCTCACCCGCGTCGATTCCACCTCCGGCGACTGGTACGCCACCTCGGGCCACATGATCTGGATCGGCGACCGCACGCGTCAGCTCGACCATGCGCATGTGGAATATTTCCGTGGCATCAAGAACCCGATCGGCCTGAAGTGCGGCCCGTCGCTGACGCCCGACAATCTGATCGAGCTGATCGATGCGCTGAACCCGGCGAACGAGGCCGGCCGCCTGACGCTGATTTGCCGTTTCGGCCATGACAAGGTGGCGGACAGCCTGCCGAAGCTCATCCGCGCTGTCGAGAAGGAAGGCCGCAAGGTCGTCTGGTCCTGCGATCCGATGCATGGCAACACGATCACGCTCAACCACTACAAGACGCGTCCGTTCGAGCGCATCCTGTCGGAAGTCGAAAGCTTCTTCCAGATCCACCGCGCCGAAGGCACGCATCCGGGTGGCATCCATATCGAGATGACCGGCAAGGACGTGACGGAATGCACGGGCGGCGCGCGCGCCGTGACGGCGGATTCGCTGTCCGACCGTTACCACACCCATTGCGATCCGCGCCTCAATGCCGATCAAGCTCTGGAACTGGCGTTCCTGCTGTCCGAGCGCATGAAGAGCGGCCGCGATGAGAAGCGTCTGGCAATCGCCAACGCCTGATCTGACACCATAAACAAAAAAGCCGCCGGGAGACCCTCCGGCGGCTTTTTCATGCGCGGTACTGAATTATTGCACCAGCGCCGGCTGCTGGCAGCGGACATCCGTGACGCGTACATCGGCTTCGCCGATCTTGACGCCGAGAACCAGAAGCACGTTGTAGAGCAGCTGATCGACCGGAGCGGTGACTGCCGCAAGCGTGTTGGCAAGCGCCGACTGAATGCCCGCCAGACCTCCCAAATCCAGGTTGAGGAAGAGAAGCCTGATATCCAGGTTGAGGTTCTTCAGCAGTGAACTGACAAGAGTGGTAACGGTGTCCTTGGTGGAGACACTCTTGATCTTGGCCTGGGTGATGTCGGACTGCGTGAAGGTCAGCTTGGTCTTGGTCATGTTGGTGGCATTGATGAGGGCGCTGCCATTGATGGCGAGCAGCGCCGAATCCACGATCGCGGCCTTGGTGACGCGCGGGTCCCTGCCGAAATTGGCAAAGGCCGTGGTATCGACATTGCCAAGGGCGATTTCGACGATGCCGGGAACGACCTCTACATCGACGGTGCCCTGTCCGCCGCCCGTGCAGCGAATATCGGCAAGCCGCGCTTCGGCATGGGCGACTTCCACATAAAGCGGGAGATTGACCTTGAGGCCGGCAATGGCTTGAAGCCCGTCCACCACGACACTGACCGCAAGACGGGTCTGTGCGGTACGCACCACGGTGCCCTGACCGCCAACGGCGAGCGACGGCGTTTCGACCGGCGGTTCACCGATGGCGAGCGTTGCCTTGACCGAGGCGAGGCCGAGAAGATTGGCGTTGATATTAAGCCCAAGCTGGTTGCCGCCATTGCCCGCCACGGCGGCGGCATTGATGAGATCGAAGACGCCGGCGGTGACCTTGAGGTTTTCGCCCGTACCGATCAGCTTGTCCGAGAACGGGCCGAGATTGAGGATCTCCTCGAGCTTGATCTTGACGTTGCTCTTGTTGACGGTTTTTTGCAGCGTATTCAAAATGTTGACGACTGCCGGCTGCAACCCCGTGGTTTTCGTCAGCACGTCGAGGAATTTGCCGTAGCTGATTTCCGTCTTCAGAACATCCTTATAGGTGCCGGCGGTGAGGTTGAGATCGATGGCCAGCGCCTCGACGATCTTCAGCGCATTGACATCGGCGGCGAGAAGCGCCTGATAATCCATGAGTTTCAATGAAACCGTGGTGCCGAGCAGACCGCCGAGCAGGCTGTTGAGAATTCCCTCATCGAGGCTGGCGAGGCGCGATCCCACCGAAAATGCCGCGATCCTTTGGGACGAGGCCGTTCCGACCGCCGAGACCTTTGGCGGCTTGGTGAAGGCGGAAGCGAAGAATATCTGGCCCTGTTCGACGATGTTCACCTTTATCGCATTGGTGGGCAGGGCGTTATCGACGAAACGCTGGCCGACCGGGACTGTCGCATCCGGCTCGTAATGACCCTTGATGACCTCGGCATAACCCTTGCTGTTGGCGAATTCATTCAGCGGGTCGAAGGGTTGCAGGCCCTTTTCGGTCAAAAGTCCCTGGGCCGTCCTGACACCGAGATCCATGCCATTGAGGGCGAAATATTGCTGAACCGCCTTTTCGGCGTCCGTGGCGTTTGCTGCCGCCGATATGGCCGCGAGATCGGCGGTCTGCTGCAATTGCCGTTTCTGCAATGTCAGGTAACCGTAATCGACGCCGAGCGCCAATATGCCGATGAAGAGCGGTGCGGTGAGCCCCGCCGAAATGGCGATGTTGCCCGTTCTATCCTTGAGGAAGCGGGGAAGCAGGGAATGAAAATCTCGCATGTCATGCTCCTCCGATCCGGATGGTGGAAAAACGCCGGATGACCGGCTCGGGCAGGGTGTAGCTGTAGAGGCTCCAGATTGGCAGATCGCGGGCGTCATATTCGACCTTCACCGTGAACTGGTTGGCATTGGCGGGATCCGTGGCGACATCGACGGTGAAGCGGCTCTTGTCCATGAAGGCGTAGCTGAGGTCGCTTTTGGTGACGAAATCCCGGGCAAGCTGCTGGCGCTCGGTCGTGTTGAGGCCGGCAACCGCCGTCCGCGCCGCGTCGGCGGCGATCTGCTGCACCGAATAGGCCGCCATCAGATAAATGCCATAGGCGATCATGGTGAGCAGGACGAGAAAGAATATCGGTGCGACGATGGCGAACTCGACAGCAGACGAGCCAGATCTATCGCGAAAGAAACGCACTCCATTAAACATAAAGCACCCCCGTTCCTTCAGGCATCAAGGTTCGATGCCTTGATTTATTATTTTCGGAAATGCTAATTTATAGGTGTTAATTTTGTGTTGATGCCGCTCCTATGGGTTGCAGCTCTTCTTAAGCTTTCGCGTCTACTTCAGATCAACCGAAGGCCTTTGAAACTGGCGTGGCCGTCCTTGCCGATGATGATGTGGTCGTGGACGGCGATGCCGAGCGGCTTTGCCGTATCGATGATGGTCTTGGTCATCTCGATATCGGCACGCGAAGGGGTTGGGTCTCCACTTGGATGATTGTGGATTAAAATCAAGGCGGTAGATGAAAGTTCAAGGGCGCGGCGCACCACTTCGCGCGGGTAGACCGGCGTGTGATCCACGGTTCCCTGACCCTGCACCTCATCGGCGATCAGGACGTTGCGCTTGTCGAGGAACAGGACGCGGAACTGTTCGCGCGTTTCATGGGCCATGGCGGCGTGGCAATAATCGATGACCGAGGACCAGGAGCCGAGCACCTGCTTGTTGCGGATTTCGCTTTTCAGCATGCGCTGGGAAACGGAGGCGACGAGCTTCAGATCGAGCGCCACGGTTTCGCCCACGCCCTTCACTTCCTGCAACAGCGGCAAGGGCGCGCCGAGCACGCTGCCAAGCGTTCCGAAACGGGCGATCAGGGCCTTGGCGATGGGTTTGGTATCGCGCCTTGGGATCAGCCGGAAGAGAAGAAGCTCCAGCAATTCGTAATCGGCGAGCGCCGCATCGCCGCCATCGCGATAGCGCGCCCGCAGCCGGTCGCGATGTCCGTGATAATGGGCGGCATCCGCTTCCTGTTCGACGATGGCTGCCGGCCTTTTCGCGCCGCTTCGCGATTCGGCAAAAAAGCCGCGCTCGTCCGCTCCGTTGAACAGATCGCCTTCGCCCGCCTGAAAGCCGGGAGTTTTGGAAAGATCGGCGGAAGGCGGGGCGGGGCGTTTTGCCATAGGCGGGTCTGGCCTTATGCGGGGGGAAGCGGCGGCAGGCCCGGACGGTCGAAGCCGCCGGGCGACAGTGTGAAGATTTCGCAGCCGGTGGCCGTGACGCCGACGGCATGTTCATATTGCGCGGAAAGCGACCGGTCGCGCGTTACCGCCGTCCAGCCGTCGGAAAGCACCTTCACATGCGGTTTGCCGAGATTGATCATCGGCTCGATGGTGAAGATCATGCCTTCGCGGATTTCCGGTCCTTCGTCCGGGCGGCCGTAATGCAGGATGTTCGGCGTGTCGTGGAACAGGCGTCCGACGCCATGGCCGCAGAAATCGCGCACGACGGAGCAGCGCTCCGCTTCCGCATAGGCCTGGATCGCCGCGCCGATTGCGCCGGTGCGCACGCCGGGCTTCACCGCCGCGATGCCGCGCAGCAGGCATTCATAGGTCACTTCCATCAGCCGCTCGGCGGCGCGCTTGATCTGGCCGACTGGATACATGCGGCTCGAATCGCCATGCCATCCGTCCAGCACATAGGTCACGTCGATATTGACGATATCGCCTTCGCGCAGCGGCTTCGCATCCGGAATGCCGTGGCAGACGACGTGGTTGATCGAGGTGCAGACGGATTTGGTATAGCCGCGATAATTCAGTGTTGCCGGCAGCGCGCCGTGGTCGGCGCCGAATTCGAAGACGAAACGATCGATGGCGTCGGTCGTCACGCCCGGCTTGACGATTGCGGCGAGTTCATCGAGGCAACGCGCCGTCAGCTGGCACGCCTTGCGCATCCCGTCGAAGTCCTCAGGGGTATAGAGGCGGATGACGCCGGTATTCTTGAGGGGGGCGGAGGCTGCGTCGATATAGGTGACCATCTTGGTGCTTTCTGTCTCTTTACGTCCCTGTTCATAAAACAGCCGGACGCCATTCGTCCATCTTAACCGTTCCGCTGACCGAAATTTGTGCCGGGGAGACCGTGCATTTCACCGCATAGGCCTCTACGCCACGCACCATCGCCCGCTGAAACGCCAGCGCATAGACGGGATCGAGATCGTCGCAGATGCGCATCCGGTCGCAATCGTCGCGCTGGATGAGATACAGCATCACCGAACGGTAACCTGCTTGCGCAGCGTCACCCAGTTCCTCCAGATGTTTCGCGCCGCGTTTGGTGGCGGTATCGGGAAATTCGGCGAGGCCTTGCTCGCGCATGAAATGCACGTTCTTGACTTCCACATAGGCGTCCGGCCGGCCGGGCTCGGACAGAAGGAAATCGATGCGGGAATTGCGGCCGTATTTCTGTTCGCGCCGGATCGTCGAATAGCCGCCGAGTTCCGGAATACGGCCGTTCAGGATCGCTTCTTCCGCCAGCCGGTTCGGCATGCCGGTATTGATGCCGACCGTGGTGCCATCGGCCTCGACCATTTCCAGCATGTGCCGGTACTTGCGGGTGGGGCTGTCATGTTCCGACAGCCATATGCGGGAGCCCGGAGCCGTAAGCCCGCGCATGGAGCCGGTATTGGGGCAGGAGCCGGTGATCGCGGTGCCGTCTTCCAGAACGGCATCGAACAGGAAGCGTTTGTAGCGGGAAATCAGCGTGGCGGGAGTAAGCGGGGGCGTGAAGAACATGTGGCCTGAAAGATGTTAGGTGATGGAACTGGTCAGGAGAGGACGTAGGTTCCCGGCGCATCGCCGAGCACGGGACGCTTGCCGTCCTCCGGTTTTCGCGCCTTTACCTTCTCGCCATCCTGGCTTTCGATCCAGTTCTGCCAGTGCACCCACCAGGAGCCCTTGTGCGGGGTGGCGGCCGCTTGCCAGCCGTCGAAGTCTCCGGCCGGTGACGGGCCTGTCCAATATTGGTATTTTTCAAGCTGCGGCGGGTTGATGACGCCGGCTATGTGGCCGGATGCGCCGAGCACGAATTCCACCGGCCCGCCGAACAGTGCAGCACCCGTGAAGACCGATTTCGCCGGGGCGATATGGTCGTCGCGGGTGGCGAGGTCATAGACGGGGATTTTGATGTCGCCGAGATTGATCCGCTTGCCGGCGACCCGCATCAGCCCGCGGGCGAGATTGTTCTCGAGGTAACAATTGCGCAGATAAAAAGAGTGGCTGGCGGCCGTCACCCGCGTCGAATCGGAGTTCCAGTAGAGCAGGTCGAAGGGCAGGGGCTCGGCGCCGCGCAGGTAATTGTCGACCACATAGGGCCAGATGAGATCGGAGGCGCGCAGCATGTTGAAGACGGT
Source organism: Agrobacterium sp. 22-221-1 (assembly GCF_053522445.1). Lineage (NCBI taxonomy): Bacteria > Pseudomonadati > Pseudomonadota > Alphaproteobacteria > Hyphomicrobiales > Rhizobiaceae > Agrobacterium > Agrobacterium sp. 22-221-1. Next base: position 566,727 of record NZ_JBNWCL010000001.1, on the reverse strand, counting down.
CGCCATGATCGAGCCGTCGAGATAACCGACCGCCTGCATATGCTTGTCCAGCGCGGCAAGCTGGCCTTCGTCTATGAAGACCTTGAGATCGCCGGCATGGATGAAATCGGTCTGGGCGGCCAGCAGCGTGGCGCTGCGGATGCGCTCATTCCCTTGCTGCGCATGCAGCGCCAGCGCGGAGGATAAAAGCGTGCCGCCGACGCAATAACCGATGGCGTTGATCTCCTTTTCGCCGGTCCGCTCCTCGATGGTATCCAGCGCAAAATCGATGCCTTCGCGGACGTAATCATCCCAGCCCTTGTCGGCGAGGCGGGCATCGGGGTTGATCCAGGAGACCATGAAGACGCTGTGGCCCTGCTCGAGGCACCAGCCGACGAAGGATTTCTGCGGGTTGAGATCGAGAATGTAGAATTTGTTGATCCATGGCGGCACGATCAGCAGCGGCCGTTTGAAGGCTTTCTGCGTCGTCGGCGCATAATGGATGATTTCGCAGAGCGGGCTTTTCGCCACCACCTTGCCCGGCGTGACGGCGATATTCTGGCCGATGACGAATTTGCTGTAATCGGTCTGGCGCAGTTTCAGGTGGCCGTTGCCGGCCGCGACATCTTCCGCCAGCTGCGCCATGCCCTTGACGAGATTGGCGCCGCTGGAGGCGACCGTTTCGCGGAAGACCTGTGGATTGGTGAAGACGAAATTGGCCGGCGAAAGGGCCTCCGTCACCTGGCGCATGTAAAACAGCGCCTTGGTGCGGGTATGTTCGTCCAGCCCGTCTGCCTCCGTCACCATCCGGTCGGCGAAATCAACGGTGGTCTGGTAGGCCTTCAGGAGAAAATCGAAAAATGGATTGGCCTGCCAGTCGGCATCGGCAAAACGCCTGCTCCTGCGTTCCGCAGGGCCGCTTTCGGCGGGTTTTTCCGGGGCCGAATCGGCATTGCCGGAAAACTGCGCCACCGATTTCGCCCAGAGATCGTAATAGCTGGAAAGCAGATAGGTCTGCGCCTCGAGCGAGCGCTTCGGTTCGGCCATCCAGTATTCGGCGACGTCGGAGAGCGTCTTGACGAGATCGGTTACCGGATCGGCGCTGGTCTGAGGGATTTCACCGCGTTCGCGCGGCGCCAGCCACTCGGATGCGGCCTTGCCGAGATTTTCGAGCGCACGGGCGATGTTGATCGCGAAGGTTTCCGGGTCGCGGATCAGGTAGGCCTCGGCGGAGCTGGCGTCGAAGCCGGGCGTTTTGCCGCCCTTTTTCGTGCCCCCGCCGTCAACACCTGCCATGCAACATCCTCCACCAAATTTGTGTTTGCACATTCTGCATGAAAACGAATACAAGTTCCACCAGCAAGGGGAGGCCGCAAAGGGCCGAACCGTGGTCGAATTCGATATCGGCAGATATCCTTACAGGCGGAACATGACGATGGGCAAGCACATGGGCACATGGGGAACATATGCGGAAAATGCGGCAAGAATCGCTGTGCTTTCGCTCTCCGGCGCAATGCTCGCCGCCACACTTGCCGCCTGCAAGGCTCCGGAACCGATCGTCGCGCCCGCCCATATGCGCCGCCCGACGGCCGAAATCGTCGGCCCGCGCCCGGTCAGCGACACTGCGGTAAGCCAGAAGCGCGACACCGGCACCTATCCGACCTTCTCGCAGCCGCTGACGGCCGCTGGCACCCAGATGGGCGAGGATGAGGCCTCCACCATGGAATCGAGCCTGTCGCGGCTCGGTGCGGCACGGCGCAACGGCCAGATTTCAGAAGCCGAATACAAGCGCCGCGTGGCGGAGCTGCGGGCGCTTGCCGAAAACCAGAAGCCGGTTGCGACGCCTGCCGCCTCGCAGTAAATCCCAAATCAATACATGCTATGGCCATCGCGTATGGCAGCTTTGGCGCTATATTTTGCGAAACCGGTTTTGATCGAAATGCGCAATCCAAAAGTGCTTTTAGTTTTTGTAGTTTTGTTGGGCGTTCTGCCTCTTGTCCTGCGCTTACTCGACGTAGGGCCGTCGATCTTCCTCGGTATATCGATCTTTGTTCTGAATATTTTAGTTTGCTTGTGGGGTGCGGCCACGCGATATCGTTTGGGGTGGCTAAGTTATGGGGTCGCCTGCGTATTCGCTTTTGTACTGGCCGGCATGTCCAGCCCTCTCTCCCTCGTCCTGTTGCTGCTTGCAGCGAAAGCCTGATTTGCTTCGACGGCTCTCTCTTGCGGGAGGAGTGGCAATCATAACCCCTTCTTTACCCTGCCTCTGAACCTTCCGCTTACCCAAGATGTTAAGCGGATGGATGCGGTTTGCCGCTTATGATGCGGCCATAACAAACAGGCCGCTGAAAAAGCGGGGTACGGGGTGAAATATCATGAAATGCATCGCCGCTTTGCTGGTTCTTGCCGGTTTTGCGCTCGCACCCGCTCAGGCGCGGGCGCCGCACATCAATTTCGGGACACCTGCACTTCAGGGGCAGTGAGAGGCAAATTCCGTCAGTCGTTGCCGGCCGCGTCGCTCAGCACGTCGAGATCGGGCACGGTGATGTGGCGATTGTTCTCGATGCGGATAATGCCTTCCTTGCGCAGCTTTGTCATTTGCCGGCTAACCGTCTCGATGGTGAGACCGAGGAAATCGGCGATATCGGCGCGTGAAAGCGGCAGGTCGAAGCAGGATTTGTCGTCGTTTTCCGGGTCGATATGGGTGGCGATCATGTAAAGGAAGCTGGCAACCTTTTCCTGCGCCGATTTGCGCCCCAGCGTCAGCATCCAGTCGCGCGCCTCGTCCAGTTCCTTCAGGGACTGGTTGTGGAGCTTGCGTTCCATATCGGGCACTTCGGAAACCATTCGGTCGACGACGCGGCGCGGGAAGAGACAAATCTCCACATCGGTTGCGGCTTCCGCCGTCATCTTGCTTTCCGCCATGAAGGGGCGGCCGAGAAAGTCCGGTGCGAATTGCAGGCCGACGATCTGCTGGCGGCCGTCCGACATCATTTTCGACAGCTTCACCACGCCGTTCAGGATATTGCCGTAGGAGGTGACGAGTTCGCCCTGGCCAAGAAGCTCATTGCCCGCTTCCAGTTTCTTGCGGCTGGAATGGCGGTTCAGCTCGCAAAGCTGCTGCGGCGTCAGGCTGCTGCAAAGCCCGCCATGGCGCGCCTCGCAGGAGCGACAAACGACGGGCTCTTCCGAATTGTGGATGGTCTTCTGCAGCGTGTCCATAAGCCTTTTCCAATGCTGGCTTTTTCAGGACGATTGCGACCGTGGGTGTCAAATCCGGTCTCATGCAAGGCTTTCGCCACGTAGCCGTCGCCCCTGCGTCTACTTTAGCAAGAACTTACGGTGCAATTTGATTGAAGTCAAAGTTGCAAACTGTCGCAGCCGTTACTGAAAGAGAGGAAATCGACATTTTCTTGATAAAAGGCAAATCGGGCGATGAATACCGAACTTCTTCACAAATATTCGGGTGCAGTGCCGCGTTACACGAGCTATCCGACCGCGCCGCATTTCCACGAGGGAATCGATAATGGCGCCTATCGCCGCTGGCTCGGCGCGCTCGGTCACAGGAATCGCCTGTCGCTTTATCTGCATATTCCCTATTGCGACCGGCTTTGCTGGTTCTGCGCCTGCCACACCAAGCACACGCTGAAATACGAGCCGATTGCCGTTTATCTTGAAGCACTTAAACAGGAGATCGAAGCTGTCGGCGCGCTTGTTTCGCCGGATGCGGTGGTGAGCGCCGTTCATTTCGGCGGCGGCTCGCCCACCATGTTGAAGCCGGAGGACATGCAGAGCCTGATGGACTGTCTGCGGCGTCATTTCACCTTCGGCCTCGCACCCGAGATCAGCGTCGAGATGGACCCCAACGATCTGGATGACAGCCGCTACGATGCGCTTGCCGCCATCGGCATGTCGCGGGCGAGCCTCGGGGTTCAGGACTTCGATGACAAAGTGCAAAAAACCATCAACCGCATCCAGTCCTTCGAACAGACGAAATCCGTGGTGGATGCGGTGCGGGCGAGGGGCGTTCACTCGGTCAATTGCGACATTCTTTATGGGTTGCCGTTCCAGACCTGCGGAACATTGGAAAAGACGGTGAACCAGATCGTGTCGCTCGACCCCGATCGCATCGCGCTTTTCGGTTATGCGCATGTTCCGTGGATGAAAAAACACCAGTCGCTGATCCCGGAGCATGCCCTGCCGGATATTGCCCAGCGCTACCGCCAGATGACGATGGCGGCGGAGATGCTGAAACAGGCGGGTTACGAGGCCATCGGCATCGATCACTTCGCCAAGCCGACCGATACATTATGTCAGGCCGCCGAAGCGGGCGCCCTGCGGCGGAATTTTCAGGGCTATACGACCGACACGGCCGATGCGCTGATCGGGCTTGGCGCATCGTCCATCGGCAGGCTGCCGCAGGGCTATGTGCAGAACATGGTGGCGACGGGGGAATATCAGCGGATGGTGGGCGAGGGCGGCCTTGCCGCCGTCAAGGGCATAGAGTTGTCGCAGGACGATCATCTGCGCTCGCATGTCATCGAAAGGCTGATGTGCGATTTCGCTATCGATCTTTCGCAGTTGCAGCACCGTTTCGGCAAGGCGAGCCATTCCGTGAGAGCCCAGGCGCAGCATTTTGCCGCAAGCGACAGGGACGGCGTGGTGCGGATGGACGCCGATATTTTTGCGGTGACGGAGGCTGGAAAGCCCTTCGTGCGTAATATCGCGGCAATCTTCGACGCCTATCTCGGCAATGGACGCGGCCGTCATTCGGTTGCTGTTTAGGCAACAGTTTTGGGGCAAATTTCAAAGTTACGTCACGAAACCATTGGCTTTTTTGTGCGACTTGCCTATGTGGTGCGTCAGACAGGATAATTCATACGAACGACAATAAGGATTATGGGCGTGACAGCTACATTCGACAAGGTTGCCGACATTATCGCCGAAACCAGCGAAATCGACCGCGAAACCATTACGCCGGAGAGCCACACGATCGACGATCTGGGCATCGACAGCCTCGACTTTCTTGATATCGTTTTCGCGATCGACAAGGAATTCGGCATCAAGATTCCGCTCGAGCAGTGGACGCAGGAAGTCAACGAAGGCAAGGTTTCCACCGAAGAATATTTCGTGCTGAAGAACCTTTGCGCCAAGATCGACGAATTGCGCGCAGCCAAGGGCTGATATGACAATGCCCGCTTGCAGCGGGCATTTTCTTTTGATGCCGCCTGCGGGCAAACCATGACTAACCGACCAGAGACGGGCCGGACGGATGCTGCTTGAATATTTTCAGATGATCGACAAGGTCGAGGCCGTGGACATGACGACGCGCACGTTGAAGGCGCAGTCTGTCGTTCCCGACAAAAGCCCGGTTTTCGAAGGCCACTTTCCCGGCATGCCGCTGGTTCCGGGCGTGCTTCTGATCGAGACCATGGCGCAGGCTTCCGGCATGCTGGTTCTGGCGTTTTCCGATTTTGCGTCCATGCCGTTCCTGATGTCGGTCGACGGCGCCAAGATGCGGACCTTCGTGGAGCCGGGCGCTGTTCTCGACATCGAGGCGGTGCTGGAGCATGACGGTTCCGGCTTTGCCGTTACCAAGGCGAAGATCACCTCGGATGGCAAGAAGGTCTGCGACGCGCAGCTTAAGCTCAGGACCATGCCCTTCAGCGAAATCCCGCTTGGGCCTATCGTCAAGAAGCGGGCCGAGGAAGTCGGCCTGATGGCGGCGATTGCCGCGGATGCGCAGAAATAAGCGTTTCCGTCCGTTTCGAAGGAGAGCGTTTTTCCCGCCGGCCCGGTTTTTGAGCACGAAAATCGTGGGCTCGCGACGGCGGATCAGGCCTTCACCATTGCCAATCCGCATCGCGCGCTTTATTCCGCAACGCATGAAGTGGTTGTTCGCGACCGCTGTTGGATAGCCGTGACCGTTTCGACGGGGCCGGCTGCAAAGGATGACAGACGATGAAATCTGACAATGATGTGGTGATAACAGGGGTCGGCATCGTGACCTGTCACGGCGTCGGCAGCCAGGCGCATGTGGCGCTTCTTTCCGGAACCGCCGTGCCGGAGCCGGTGGTCGAGACCGAAAAGTTCAAACCCTATCCGGTCCATCCCATGCCGGAGATCGACTGGTCCGCGCAGATCGCCAAGCGTGGCGACCAGCGCCAGATGGAAAACTGGCAGCGCCTCGGCGTTTTCGCCGCCGGTCTCGCACTCGACGATGCCGGGCTGAAGGAAGATGCCGAAGCCTGCGCCACCATGGACATGATCGTTGCCGCCGGCGGCGGTGAGCGCGACATCAATGTCGATACGCTGATCGTCGACGAGGCGCTGAAGCGCAATGACCGCGAAAAGCTGCTCAATGAGAAGCTGACGACGGAACTGCGCCCGACGCTGTTTCTCGCCCAGCTTTCCAACCTGATGGCCGGCAATATTTCCATCGTGCATAAGGTCACCGGGTCTTCCCGCACCTTCATGGGCGAGGAAGCGGCCGGCATTTCCGCCGTTGAAACCGCGTTCCACCGCATCCGCTCCGGCGAATCGAGCCATGCGCTGGTGGGCGGCGCCTTCTCGGCGGAACGTCCCGACATGATCCTGCTGTTCGAAGCCATCGGCGCGCATGCGCAGGGCGGCTGGCAGCCGCTGTGGTCGCGCGAAGGCCAGGACGGCGGCGGCATGGTTTCCGGTTCGCTCGGTGCCTTCCTGGTGCTGGAATCGCGCAAGCACGCCAGCGAGCGCGGCGCGCGCATTTATGCCCGCATCGACGCCATCGAGGGCGACCGCGGCAGCCGTGACGAAGGCAAGATGGAAAAGCGCATGGAGCGGCTGCTTGCTCCCGCCAAGGACAGCGCGGCGACCGTCGTATTTTCCGGCGCGAGTGGTTATGACGGCGTGACGGCCCGCGAGAAGGACATTCTCGAAAAGGCCCTGCCGAATGCCGTCATTCGCGGTTTTGGCGGCGTCACCGGTCATGGGCTGGAAGCGCAGTTCCCGCTCGGGCTGGCGCTTGCCGCGCTGACGCTTGAAAGCGGCGCGAAGGTGCCTACCTTCGATGCGGCTGAGGAAAAGCCCATGGGCGAGGCGGCCAGCGAAGCCGTCGTCACCACCGTCGGCCATGTGCGCGGCGAAGGTGTCGCCGTTCTGTCCCGCGACGTTTGAGGAGAAAGACCATGACTTCCAATTTCAGGGATCATCTCGGTCGTCCCATCGTCGCCGTCACCGGCATGGGCATCATCACCTCGCTCGGGCAGGGGCTTGCCGATAACTGGGCGGCGCTGACATCGGGCAAATCGGGCATTCACAAGATCACCCGTTTCCCGACCGAGGGGCTTTCGACCCGCATCAGCGGCACGGTGGATTTCATCGATATCCCGGTTCCGAATTCCGTCGAGCGTTCCTATGCCTTCGCGCGCGAGACCACCATCGAGGCACTGGCGCAGGCCGGTATCTCCGGCGATTTCGACGGCCCGCTGTTTCTCGCAGCGCCGCCTATCGAGCCGGAATGGAGCGCCCGTTTCGAGCTTGCCGACCGGTCTCCGCCGGCCGCCCAGCCGGGCGATGCCTATGAACGGTTCCTGACGGCCTTCCGCCAGCGTCCCGACCCGGCATTCCAGGAAGCCGCCCTGTTCGGCGCGATTTCCGAGCGTCTTTCCGACCGTTTCGGTACCCGTGGCCTGCCCGTCACGCTGTCTACGGCCTGTGCATCCGGCGCGACCGCGATCCAGCTCGGCGTCGAGGCGATCCGCCAGGGACGCACCGAGCGGGCGCTGACGGTTGCGACCGACGGTTCGGTCAGCGCCGAGGCGCTCATTCGCTTCTCGCTTCTCTCCGCGCTTTCGACCCAGAACGACCCGCCGGAAAAGGCCTCCAAGCCGTTCAGCAAGGACCGCGACGGTTTCGTGATCGCCGAAGGTGCTGCGACGCTGGTTCTGGAATCGCTGGAAGCTGCGGTTGCACGCGGTGCGAAGGTGCTCGGCATCATCAAGGGTGCGGGCGAGAAGGCCGACAGCTTCCACCGCACGCGGTCTTCGCCCGATGGCGGCCCGGCGATTGCGACGATCCGCGCGGCACTGGCCGATGCGGGCGTGGCCGAAAGCGATATCGGTTACATCAACGCCCACGGCACTTCGACGCCTGAGAACGACAAGATGGAATATGGCTCCATGCTCGCCGTCTTCGGCGAGGGCCTGAAAGATATTCCGCTATCGTCCAACAAGTCGATGATCGGCCATACCCTGACCGCTGCAGGCGCCGTGGAAGCGGTGTTCTCGCTGCAGACCATGCTGACCGGCACGCTGCCGCCGACGATCAACTACAACAATCCCGATCCGACCATCACACTCGACGTGGTGCCGAATGTGAAGCGGGATGCTCAGGTGAGCGCGGTTCTGTCCAACTCCTTCGGGTTCGGCGGGCAGAATGCAAGCCTTGTCATGACGCGGGAACCGGCTTAACCGGTTTCGCCATCAACAGGAGCGTTTCCGGGGCAATTGCGGAAACGCTCTCGCTTCTTTGATTACGCATTCCAGCCGCAAAACGGTTACAGAGTTTTGCGGGAATAGCTTTTAGATAACGCCCTCGGGCGAAGGACTGATATATGCGCGCTCTTCAACTCGTGGACGACCGGAAGCTCGAAAAAGTGGACCTGCCCGAACCGGATGCACCGGCGCCGGGCGAGGTGACGCTGCGCGTCAAGGCGGTTGCGCTCAACCACATCGACGTATGGGGCTGGCGCGGCATGGCTTTCGCCAAGCGCAAGATGCCGCTGACCATCGGTGCCGAGGCTTCGGGCGTGGTGGAAGCCATCGGTCCGGGCGTTTCGAACGTGCTGCCCGGCCAGCTCGTTTCGATCTACGGCGCGCGCACCTGCGGGCTGTGCAAGCCCTGTCGCGAAGGCCGTGACAATCTATGCGAACATGTTCAGGGCGTGCACGGTTTCCACCTTGACGGTTTCGCGCAGGAAAAGATCAATATCCCCGCCCGCCAGCTGGTGCCCGCGCCGCACGGCGTCGATGCCGTTGCTGCGGCTCTCGCACCGGTGACCTTCGGCACCGTCGAGCACATGCTGTTCGACAATGCCAAGCTGGAGTCCGGCGAAACCATCCTCATTCATGCCGGCGGTTCCGGCATCGGCACGGCGGCGATCCAGCTTGCCAAGAAGATGGGCTGCACCGTCATCACCACCGTCGGTTCCGACGACAAGATCGAACGGGCGAAGGCGCTGGGCGCCGACCACGTCATCAATTACCGGACCGACCGTTTCGAAGGCGTCGTGCGCAAGCTGACGAAAAAGAAGGGCGTCGACGTCGTGTTCGAACATGTCGGCAAGGACACCTGGGCGGGTTCGATGTTCTCGCTGAAGCGCGGCGGCCGTCTCGTCACCTGCGGCTCCACCTCTGGCGTCTCCACCGATATCAACCTGATGATGCTGTTCCAGCAGCAGCTGAAGCTGTTCGGCTCCTTCGGCTGCCGCATGGAAAACATGGCCAACGCCATGCAGAAGATGGCGCGCGGCATCGTTCATCCCGTCATCGACACCGAAGTGACCTTCGACGATATCGACCGGGCGCTGGAGCGCATGGAGACGCGCCAGGTGTTCGGCAAGATCGTTCTGCGAATGGACTGAACATCTTGAAGCTGTTCCTGACACGGATTGTCCTGAAACTGGACCACTTCCGGCAGTGGTTGATTGCGACATTCGCCTTCGGCCTTCTCAATCTGCTGAAGCTTTTTCCCGCCGATGCGGGTATTCGCGCCGCCGACCGGCTGGCGCGCTGGGTGGGGCCGAAAACCGGCCGCCACAAGCTGATGCTCCATAATCTGGCGCGCGCCTTTCCGGAGAAATCCGAGGAGGAGCGGCTTGAGATCGCCATGGACAGCTGGGCCAATATGGGCCGGCTTGCGGCGGAATATGTATTTCTCGACCGGCTGTTCGATTTCGATCCGGAAAAGAACGAACCGGGCCGCATCGAGGTCGAGGGCATTCCGACCTTCCTCGAGCTGCGCGACAATCCGCGGCCCTTCATCGTCTTTACCGCCCATAGCGGCAATTTCGAATTGCTGCCGGTGGCCGGCTCGGCTTTCGGTCTCGATGTAACGGTGCTGTTCCGTCCGCCGAACAATCCTTTCGTGGCCGACAAGGTGTTCAACTTTCGCAAGGAGCGCATGGGCAATCTCGTGCCGTCGCACGCCGGTTCCTCTTTCGCGCTTGCGCGGCAGCTTGAAAAGGGCGGCGGTGTCGGCGTGCTCGTCGACCAGAAGTTCGGCAAGGGTCTGACGACGAAGTTCTTCGGCCTTGAAGTCCGCACCAATCCGCTGCTTGCCAAGCTGGTGCGGCAGTTCAACTGCGATGTCTATCCGGCCCGTTGCGTGCGTCTTCCCGACAATCGCTACAGGCTGGAAATAGAGCCCAAGGTTGAAATTCCGCGCGATGAGAAGGGCAATGTCGACATTCAGGCGACGGCGCAGCTTCTGAACGACAAGGTGGAAAGCTGGGTGCGCGAATACCCCGGACAATGGCTGTGGTATCACGACCGCTGGGACGTGAAGCACCAGATTTGAGGTGACTGCCGTGCGGCCGGATTTTCCGCGACTTTCACGAAATTCGGCCGGGAAACCGTGCGTTTCGGTATTTTTCCATATTAGCGGAACCTCATTTTTCGTTCATGGATTATCGAAATTGAAAAATTGGCGGCTGCTGTGATATTTTGGACAACAATCCTCGCGGCGTTCCTGCGTTTCGTTACGTCATTTTTAAGCGCAAAGACGCTATAATCAGGGGGCAAAGGGTTAATCCGTTCGCATTGGGAACCGGGTTATGCCCGTTCAGGGAGAGTTGGGTTGAAAGATTTGATTGAGTTGTTCTGGCTGCGTTATACGGAACTGCAATCTGCCGTTGGTAAAAACGAAGCCGACAAGATCGCAGTGCTGGAGCGTGAACTGGAGCAGCTTCTCGAGCGGGTCGTCGGGCGTCAGACTGAAAACTCCGAGGATATTCGCGAACAGTTCCGTTTCGCCATCGACCTCCTGAACCACGAGGCGGAGGATCTCGGCTGCGTGCAGCGCAATTCCGAGCTTCTGAGAACCCTGGTCGACCGTTATGTCGGCATGCCGCCCAAGGCCAAGGTCATCGGTGACGAGGACGAGGACACCCTGGAATGGCATCACCGCCATCTGATCCTCGATGAGGACATGCTCAACGATCTGGACGAGCCGGTGGTCATCGTTTCTCCGGGCTACCGCGTGTCCTTTGCCAATGCGCTCGATGCTTTCCAGCGCAATGCGCCGGAAGGGCTCGTCGGTTGCCACATTGCCGAACTCGTCGGCGTCCACCGCTTCCAGAACGACCTTCGGGAAAAACTCGACAATTGCTTCAAGGGCGATACGTCGAAATATACCTATGCGGAAGATCAGAACGGCCGGACGATCGTGAAATCGCTGGAAATGTCCCCCTGCTATTCCTCCGCCTACAAGCTCGTGGGCGCCATGGTGGTGATCCGGGAAATTGCCGATCGCAGACGTCGCGCCACGGCGTGACGGCAGGCGCCGGTCTCTGACGACACTCTCCCGGCTTTGCCGTTTCCGGCTATTTCGGGAAAATGGTTTCCCATATCGCGGCGATGGACCATGCGGATGATGCATCCGCAAGGAGCTTCGTCGCCATGGCCAGGCAGGAAAGCACCAGCAGCGGGCGGATGATCTTCGCGCCGTTCTTCATGGCGAAGCGGGAGCCGATCTGTGCGCCTATGAACTGGCCGACGCCCATGGCGAGGCCGAGCTTCCACAAAACCGCACCACCTATCGCAAACACAACGAAACCGCCGAAGTTCGAGCCGAGGTTCAGAAGCTTGGTATGGGCGGTTGCCTTCAACATGCCGAAACCGGCAAGCGCCACGAAGGCAAGCATGTAGAAGGAACCCGCGCCGGGGCCGAAAACGCCGTCGTAGAAGCCCACCAGCGGCGCGACGGTGAAGCCGAACACGAAAGGTGTGATGCGGCGGTGGCTGTCGATGTCGCTGAGCTGCGGCTTGAAGGCGAAATAGATTGCAATCGCGATCAGCAGGAACGGCATGATGGTGCGCAGCAGGTCGGACGGCACGAAGGCGGCGGTGACCGCGCCAAGCCCGCCGCCAAGCATGGCCATGACGGCCATGGGCAATTGTTCCCTCAGATTGACATGGCCGCGCCGGGCATAGGCGATGGTGGCGGAGGCAGAGCCGAACTGCGATTGCAGCTTGTTGGTGCCGAGCGTATCGAGCGGTGCAATGCCCATGATCAGCATCGCCGGAATGGTGATGAGACCGCCGCCACCGGCGATGGAATCGATAAAGCCGGCAAAGATGGCGACGCAGAAAAGGACGAGAAAAACGTTGAGGGCGATGTCTTGCACTGGGGATGTCCGGGCAGGCGGCGGGAGAGGGCTTCTTCTTTCACTGAAAAGACCGCCACGCAATATTTTTCTGCATGATATGCCGCCTGCGGGGGGATTGCGGTGTTGCCGCTTATCGTTATGTTTCCGTGGCGCGTCGCCGGCAGAAGCGGATGGCGCTTGAAGACATATGGATGAGGGCATTATGCATAAAGTGATATTCGATACGGATCCCGGTGTAGACGACGCCATGGCGCTTCTGTTCCTGCACCGTCACCCCGATATCGATCTGATCGGCGTCACCACGGTTTTCGGCAACGCCCCCATCGATATCACCACCCGCAATGCGCTCTTCCTCAAGCGGGAATGGCAGATGACCGCACCGGTTGTGAGAGGCGCCGGCGTGACTTTCGATCCCGCCCGCAAGGAAGGCCATTGGCCGACCTTTATCCACGGCGAAAACGGTCTCGGCGATATCGATATCCCTGAAACCATCGACCTGCCGCTCGATCCGCGCCCGGCGCATCGCTTCATCATCGAGACGGTAAAGGCCCATCCCGGCGAGGTGACGCTGATCGCAGTCGGCCGCATGACCAATCTGGCGCTCGCACTGCGTGAGGAACCGGATTTCGCCGCGCTGGTGAAGGAGGTGATCGTCATGGGCGGCGCCTTCGACATGAACGGCAATGTCTCGCCGGCGGCGGAGGCCAATATTCACGGGGATCCGGAAGCGGCCGATCTCGTCTTCACCGCGCCCTGGCGCGTTGTTGTCGTCGGTCTGGACGTGACGACAAAAACCGTGATGACCAGCGCCTTCATGGCGGAGATGGCAGAGGCCGGCGGCAAGCCCGTGCAGCTGCTTTCTGACCTGTCGCAATTCTATATCGATTTCTACAAGACCCGCACCGGCGACGGCATGGTGGTGCATGACAGCTGCGCCTGCGTTTATCTCGTCGCGCCGGAACTGTTTACCACCCGCAGCGGCCCGGTGCGTGTCGTGTGCGGCGGTCTTGCCGACGGCCAGACGATCCAGAAGCCGGATGGCCGCGCCTTTCCGCCGGGCGACTGGGACGGGCATCCGAGCCAGCTCATCTGCACGGATATCGAGCCGGAGCGCGTGCTTTCGGTCATCCGCGCGGCAATTGTGAAGGGTGAGCGCGGCTGAAGGGCAGGAATGGCCGTTCTTGAGCATGGCTTGCCTTGCATTTTCCAAGAATCTGGCGTTATGCAAGTTCCCTGATCATAGTGCGCGATCCGCCTTGCCGGCGTGGCTGAGAAGGCCGTGCCGGAAGGACGGGCGGATCACCGCTATGCGGCGTGGGCCGAGAAAAGCCTTGTAGGTTTTCCCGTGCTTTGCGCTACAATGAATAACGCCTGCCGGGTCGGTTCGTGTCGGCGGCGTTTAACAACAAAAAACGAACCTTCGTTATGGGCCGGCAGAACCGGTCCATTCCCATGAGGAAAGAGATGGAAGAGTTTCACAAGGTCCGGCGTCTGCCGCAATACGTCTTCGAACAGGTCAACCGTTTGAAAGCGAGCGCGCGAGCGGCCGGGGCCGATATCATCGATCTCGGCATGGGCAATCCCGACCTTCCGACCCCGAAGGCCATCGTCGACAAGCTTTGCGAGGTCGTTCAGGACCCGCGCACCCATCGTTATTCCTCGTCCAAGGGCATTCCCGGCCTTCGCCGCGCGCAGGCAGCCTATTATGCCCGCCGTTTCGGCGTGAAGCTGAACCCCGATACGCAGGTCGTCGCTACGCTCGGCTCCAAGGAAGGCTTCGCCAATATGGCGCAGGCCATCACCGCGCCGGGTGACGTTATCCTGTGTCCGAACCCCACCTATCCGATCCATGCCTTCGGCTTCCTGATGGCGGGCGGCGTTATCCGTTCGATGAATGTCGAGCCGGATGAGAGCTTCTTTGGGCCTTTGGAGCGCGCGGTGCGCCACTCCATTCCGAAGCCGCTGGCGCTGATCGTCAACTACCCGTCGAACCCGACGGCGCATGTCGCCTCGCTCGATTTCTACAGGGACGTCATCGCCTTTGCGAAGAAGCACGAGATCATCGTGCTTTCCGACCTTGCCTATTCGGAAATCTATTTCGACGAAAACAACCCGCCGCCTTCGGTTCTCGAAGTTCCCGGCGCAATCGACGTTGCGGTGGAGTTCACCTCCATGTCGAAGACCTTCTCCATGCCCGGCTGGCGCATGGGCTTTGCCGTCGGCAACGAGCGTCTGATCGCGGCGCTGACGCGCGTGAAGTCCTATCTCGATTACGGCGCCTTCACGCCGATCCAGGTTGCGGCGACCCATGCGCTGAACGGTGACGGTTCCGACATTGCCGAAGTGCGCAATGTCTATCGCCGCCGCCGCGATGTGATGGTCGACACCTTCGGCAAGGCCGGTTTCGAAGTTCCGCCGCCGGCGGCGACGATGTTCGCCTGGGCGAAGATCCCGGAAAAATTCCGCCATCTCGGCAGCCTGGAATTCTCCAAGCTTCTGGTCGAGAAGGCAGATATCGCCGTTGCTCCCGGCATCGGCTTTGGCGAGATGGGCGACGATTACGTCCGTCTCGCGCTCGTGGAAAACGAGCATCGAATTCGTCAGGCAGCGCGCAATCTGAAGCGTTTCCTGTCGAGCGCAGACGAAACGATGCATAACGTCGTTTCGCTCAACGCCCACAGATAAGGGCAACCCAAGGCGGCCGGGTCCCGGCCGCCACCATCAACAGCAATCAGGAACATACCCATGGCAGATTCATTGAGAATCGGCATAGCGGGGCTCGGCACTGTCGGCGCTTCGCTCGTGCGCATCCTCCAGCAGAGAAGCAACGAACTTGCGATTACCTGCGGACGCGCGATTGAGATTATTGCGGTGAGCGCGCGCGACCGTTCGCGCGACCGCGGCATCGATCTCACGGGTATTACCTGGTTCGACACGCCGGAGCAGTTGGCGAGCGAAGCCGAGATCGACGTTTTCGTCGAACTGGTCGGCGGTGCTTCCGGCCAGGCGGAAAATGCAGTGCGTGCCGCACTTGCACGCGGTCTCCATGTGGTGACAGCCAACAAGGCGCTGCTGGCCAAGCACGGCGTCGAACTGGCGACCATTGCCGAAGACAAGGGCGCGCTTCTCAATTTCGAAGCGGCGGTGGCCGGCGGTATCCCCGTCATCAAGGCGCTGCGTGAATCCTTGACCGGTAACCATGTGTCGCGCATCTACGGCATCATGAACGGCACCTGCAACTACATCCTGACCAAGATGGAGAAGGAAGGGCTGTCCTTCGAGGCCTGTCTGAAGGAAGCGCAGCGGCTGGGTTACGCCGAAGCCGATCCGGCCTTCGATATCGAGGGCAACGATACGGCCCACAAGCTCGCCATCCTGACGACGCTTGCCTTCGGCAACAAGATTTCGGCCGATGACATCTATCTGGAAGGCATCACCAATATCTCCAGCGAGGACATTCAGGCGGCCGCCGAACTCGGTTATCGCATCAAGCTTCTCGGCGTGGCGCAGGTGACCGAATCCGGCATCGAGCAGCGCGTGCATCCGACCATGGTGCCGCTCGATTCCGTTATCGCCCAGGTGGATGGCGTCACCAATGCGGTGGCTATCGAATCCGATATTCTCGGCGAATTGCTGATGGTTGGCCCGGGTGCGGGCGGCAACGCCACGGCGTCCGCCGTACTGGGCGATATTGCCGATATCGCCAAGAGCCGTCCGGGCGCCCAGCAGGTGCCGGTTCTCGGCCGTCCGGCGAAATCGCTGACGGAATATCGCCGCGCCAAGATGAAGAGCCATGAGGGCGGTTATTTCATTCGCCTCACGGTGAAGGATCAGGCCGGCGTCTTCGCCTCCATCGCCACCCGCATGGCGGATAACAACATCTCGCTGGAATCCATCGTGCAGCGCCAGCGTGTGCATGTGGAAGGCGCGCCGCAGACCATCATTCTCGTTACCCATGCAACGATGGAAGATGCGATCCGCAAGGCCGTGAAAGCGATCAAGAACGAGAAATATCTCGTCAGCGAGCCGCAGGTCATCCGCATCGAGCGCACCTGAGGCGCTTCGTCATCTTGATGTTATCGAGGGCCGCGCTTCCGGATGGAGGCGCGGTTTTTCGTTCTATGGCTGCCCGCATCATGTCGTGAATCTCGCGCCCATAAAATTTGGGGGGACGGCGTCGGAAGCGCTGGAAAACAAGGCGATTCGGCACTATGGTTAATCCTGTTCACCAAGCGAGGGAGGCGTGGCCGTGACATCGATCATCCTGTTCAAGGACAATAAGCGTGCAGGCGTTGCGGCCGCCCATCACCGGGCGCGGCCTCACAATGCCAATGACAATATCCGCAGCATGGAATTCGATATCGGGGAGCATGAGCGCAACTGGTGTTCGCTTGCCGTGTTCTCGCTGCTGCTGCTTGTTGGCGCCGTCTCGATCGTCAGCCCGTTTTTCTCGATTTTTTCGGTGTGAATCCTCATCTGCGCGTTTTTGCTTGAAAAACGCGCCATCGCCATTTAGCCCGTTTTAAAGCGCGATTGGGCGCATGACAGGATGAATGGACAGGATGGCAATGATGGAGCCGGCCGATACCGTGGCCCGCGCGTTTCTAAGCGTGGAGCGGTCGGCGACAGAACAGCGCTGGGTGTCGCGGCTGGATCAGGCCGGGCAGAACCGCGCGCTGGCCATGTCCCAGATCCACGCCATTCCAGAACTGATCGCACGGGTGCTTGCCGGGCGCGGTGTGGGTGTCGATGACGCCCTGGCGTTCCTCGATCCGACCATTCGTTCCCTGATGCCCGATCCGCATGTGCTGACCGATTGCGAAAAGGCCGCCGAGCGGTTGGTGCGGGCCATCGAGACAGGCGAGAAGGTGGCGATCTTTGGCGACTACGACGTCGACGGCGCTGCTTCCTCCGCTTTGATGTACCGGTTTCTCGCGCATTTCGGTCTGACACCGGAAATCTATATTCCCGACCGTATTTTCGAGGGCTATGGGCCGAACCCGGCGGCGATGCAGCAGCTTGCCGCCAATGGCGCGACGCTGATCGTGACGGTCGATTGCGGCTCCACCAGCCATGAATCGCTGAAGGCCGCCAGGGATGCGGGAACGGATGTGGTGGTGATCGATCACCATCAGGTCGGCACGGAGCTGCCGCCGGCCGTGGCGTTGGTCAATCCCAACCGCGAGGACGATCTTTCGGGGCAGGGGCATCTCTGCGCCGCCGGCGTCGTGTTTCTCGTGCTGGTGGCCACCCTGCGGTTGTTGAAAGAGAAGCGGCACAGGCAGGCCTTCACGCTCGATCTGCTATCGCTTCTCGATATCGTCGCGCTTGCCACCGTGTGCGATGTGGTGCCGCTGAAGGGGCTCAACCGCGCCTATGTGGTAAAGGGGCTGATTGCCGCGCGCCATATGAACAATGCCGGGCTTGCTGCTCTCTTCAAGAAGGCGGGGCTGGGCGGGCCGGTGACGCCCTATCATTTCGGTTTCCTGATCGGGCCCCGCATCAATGCCGGCGGCCGCATCGGCGACGCTGCGCTCGGCAGCCGTCTCCTGACCATCGACGATGCGTCGCAGGCCGAGGTCATTGCCGAGAGGCTGGATGAGCTGAACCGCGAGCGGCAGGCCATGGAAGCCGCCATGCTGGCGGAAGCAGAAGCGGAGGCGCTGTTCGAATATGGCGACGGCTCGGGTGCGGGCGTCATCGTGACTGCGCGTGAAAACTGGCATCCCGGCATTGTCGGTCTGCTTGCCTCGCGTCTGAAGGATCGCTTCCGCCGTCCCGCCTTCGCCATTGCCTTCGATCCCTCCGGCAAGGGCACCGGTTCCGGCCGTTCGATCAACGGCTTCGATATGGGGCGCATGGTGCGCGCCGCCGTGGAGGCCGGCTTGCTGGTCAAGGGCGGTGGGCATGCCATGGCGGCCGGCCTGACGGTGGAGCGCGCCAATCTCGGTAAGCTCAGGACTTTCTTCGAGGAAGCGGCGGCAAAGACCGTGAACGAGCTGGTGGAAAGCAGCGTGCTGAAGATCGACGGCGCTATCGGCGCGTCGGGCGCGACATTGCAGCTTGTCGACCAGCTGGAGCAGGCCGGTCCATATGGCTCCGGTCATTCGCAGCCCATCTTTGCCGTGCCGGCGCATCGTCTGCGCGATGTGCGGCTTGTGGGTACAGCTCACGTCAAGATCACGCTGGAGGCCATGGACGGCTCGCGGCTGGACGGCATTGCGTTCCGCGCCGCAGAAGCGCCTCTGGGGCAGATGCTGCTGAATGCGCGTGGCAGGAACATTCACGTCGCCGGCACCGTGGGCGCCGATCTCTGGCAGGGCCAGAGACGCGTTCAACTGCGCGTTCTGGACGCGGCTTTCGCGCCCTGACGGGCCTTCCAGCTATCTTGGAATTTCACCGAACACCGGCCCATGCGAGTGGATGAGATGCAACGAGACTTCTTTACGCAATGCGTGAAGATTTTCGTGCAGGCAGCTGATTTTAAAGGAGAAGCAAGTGGCACGCCCTAGGGG